>JAJBTR010000358.1 GCA_020860745.1 Lachnospiraceae bacterium
TAAGCATTTATTTTCTTTCAGTATTTATTGTCGTAATAGTAGAACAGATATATTTGATACTGGAAGATATTTTAATTGCCGAATTTGACTCGGCTGCAGCGCTTGAAGTATATTCCGTTGGGATGTCATTCCATAAGTACTTTATGAAGTTTTCTACTACTATTTCTAAGGTGATGGCACCCCGCTTTTTCCTGCGAATTGATTCAGGCGCTGATAAAAATAAGGTGACTGAAATGCTGATAAAAGTGTCACGTATACAGGCCATCCCGATTTTACTTGTTTTGAGTGGTTTGATTGTTTATGGAAAGGAATTTATTCATTTGTGGGTCGGTGAATCATATGATGCGGCTTATTACATAATGTTGGTTACTTTGATCCCATATAGCTTTGAATTGGTAGGAAACCTGCGAAATGTAATTTTACAGGCAAGGGGATTATATATGAAGCGAAGTATTTTGTATCTTATCACTTCGCTTATTAATGTTGTCCTTACTATTTGGTGGTTAAAGGTATTTGGAATTGTTGGGGCCGCAGCAGCAACAGGTTTTGGTGTAATGCTTGGATACATTGGTGTTACTGTGATTTTGAAACGTGATGGAATTGTTGACAACCGAAGGTATTTAAAGGAGACGTATTTACGGTATGTACTTCCTTTTATTATTTCGATTGCTTTTGGTATGGTGCTGAAATACGTGATTGGATGCAACACCTGGTTCACGTTTGTTGTTAATGTACTGGCCTATACTATTGTTTATGCAGTGTTGGCTTTTTTGATTGGGCTGAAGAAGGAAGAAAAGCAGTATTTTATGTGATTAATCAAACGGGAGTGAAGAATAGTGATGACATGGAAAGATACTATAAGCGGAACACGCAAAGCAGAGATGGGTATGGCATCTTTTTTGATTGTTTTGGCTCATTCCGTTGCGGTGATAGACTATCCGTCTAATCTTATTATACGCTTATTATCCTATTTGACTTGTGGAAACTATATTTTCGCATTCCTAAGCGGATACGGACTGTTTCATTCTATGAGTCGACTGCAAGAATGGGGGGTATTTTAGATTGGTATAAAAAAAGGTACAGGAGGCTATTAGTCCCTTATGCAGTCATTGCAGGGGTATGGTACTTTATAGAGTACTTCTTGCTTGAATTCAATCCCGTCGGACTTTTATACGAATTTAGCACTTTATCTTTTTGGCTTGAGCATAAAGGTGCATGGTATGTAGTCTTTTGTATTATCTGGTATCTTTTATATCCTTTGATTTTTAAATGGATAATACAAAACAGGTTTACGGCGGAAATAAGGATGATTACTTTAATTGCGGTCATTTTATTTACCGGATTCATTGTCTATTGGATTTCTGCGAAAGAATACGATGATTTATCAAAAATCTTTAATTGCTTTATTGTAGGTGTGCTTGGGACATATATTGCATATGTTTTAGCAAACGATAGAAAGCTGAAAGTGTTTAAATGGGGAATGATTATTGTATGCTGTTATTTTATCTTAATGCAGATTATTAACCCTCTCAAATCAGTCGCGCCGATATCAAGTTTAAAATCCTTAATGTTCAGTGTAGTTATTTACCTTATGTCCGCGGTGACTATTGGACGACTGAGGAATAGCAATTTCGATAAGGTATTATCGAGGTATGGAGAAGTGTCGCTTGAAATGTACCTATGTAATATTTTTTTGATTCAGGCATACGGCGTTTTGAAAAAAGTGCAAGTAAATATCAGATAATTGCTTATTTCCTGATATTTATATTTGGTTCGCTACGGCGCCATATCGTTATAAATATATTACCAAGAAAGGGGAAATAAATTATGAAAGCTTTAGTTACAGGCGGAGCAGGTTTTATTGGGTCTAATGTAGTAAGGAAACTGCTGAATGAAGGGTGGGAAGTCCGAATCCTGGATAATCTTTCAACAGGGTATATTGATAACCTTGATGGGCTTGCTGTCGAAATGGTTCAGGGAGACATTCTGGATGCAAGTACCGTAAATTCTGTGGGGGGTATAGACGTAGTGTTTCATCTTGCAGCGTCAGTTGGCAGACAAAGAAGTATCGACTATCCTCAGCAGGATTCAACAATTAATCTTGTTGGCACAATAAATGTGCTTGAATCCATGAGAAAAAATCATATACCAAAAATTGTCTACTCATCTTCCGCTGCAATTTTTGGTGAATTGATGACACCTGAAATTGATGAATTGCACCCTCAAAATGCTGATTCGCCATATGGTGTCAGCAAGTTAGCTGCTGAAAAAATGATTTTGTCTTATGCTGGCATTTATGATGATATTTCTGCGGTTTGCCTACGTTATTTTAATATATACGGAGTGAACCAAAGGTTTGATATGTATGGGAATGTAATCCCCATTTTTGCCCATCGGCTGCTAAATCATCAACCGATTTTGATTTACGGTGATGGAACTCAAACGCGGGATTTTGTTAATGTGATTGATATAGCCAATGCAAATTTTCTGGCGGCTGAGTCAAATATTAAGAGTGATGTATTTAATATGGGATCTGGCGGCACGATTACGATTCAGAAATTGGCCGAAATGATGCAGGAAATATCGGGTATTGATAGTGGAATTGAGTATTTACCGGAAAGGAAAGCGGATGTGAAACATTGCAAGGCAAACGCATCGAAAGCCAATCATATATTAGGGTTTGAAGCAAAAGTAGATTTGCAGGATGGACTGAAATCGTATTGGGAATGGTTTGTAAAAAACGCGTAATTGGAGGAATGCAAATGTTTAATTTACGGAGAATATACCGATATTTCTATAGAACGGTTATATGTGTAAGAAATCCATTAAGATATGCTATAAAAGTAGGCGTTAACTTCGGGGGGGGTATTCCTTTATGGCAATGTTGAATGGTCTACCGAACCTTGGATTATCACATTAGGAAATAACGTCCACATCACCGATGGGGTAAAGTTTATTACGCACGATGGCGGCACACTACTTTTCCGCCAGTATGTTCCTGACCTTGAGATTACGAAATCTATTGTGGTTGGCAACGATGTTTATATAGGAAATGATGTTATCATTCTTCCAGGAGTGAATATTGGAAATAAAGTCGTTATTGGCGCGGGTGCTGTTGTAACGAAGGATATTCCAGACAATTCTGTGGCTGTCGGAGTTCCGGCTCGTGTCATTGAGTCTGCTGACGAGTACTTTGAAAAAAATTCAGCGAGAGTCGCTTCACCTTGGACACCTGAAAGGTCGGGAAAAAGACAAGGCTTTGATGGAGTATTACGGGTACGTGGGAAACAGTAAGGGTATTTATTTTTAAGGATACGATGATTAAATGACCTTTAGAGCAAACAAAGTGGCTCTTGGGTCAAAAATCTGGCTCTCCCGTAATTTCTGGTGATTTTAGCTGAGAAATGGCTTAGATTCAACGTTTATGGGATGTTTCAATGGGACAATGGATAAAAAGGGCGTGCTGTCGCCAGTCTAACGTCAGATAGGAAAAAAATTATGTATTATGTTCAAGGATCACAATCAAACATCTGTTTGCCTGGTGGCTATGGAAAGGACCGAGATGGTCCTTTTCAAGTGGGAAAAATGAGGGGCTCTCACCTCCTTTCCGGGCAAAACTGGTTCAAAAAACTGAATAAGGTTCTGTGTGTTCACGAATTAATTTGTGAACATAGCCTGTTGAACAGGATTCCGCGGCAGAAATTTCACGGATTGTTTTCCCATCTGCGTGCATCTGCCGGATCCGCTCAGCCCGTGCGGGATCATCGGCGGGTTTCCGACCTGCATTTCTCGGGTTGCTGATTTCTGCCGGTACATCCCTGTGGTTGTAAGACCGGTACCGGATTCCACACTTGAGATGATAGTGACATCAGGTGGAAGTTGATAGAGTCGTTTTGTGCTTAGTTGTCTAGCCATAGTTTTACTTCCTTTATATTTTTTGATTAGACACCAAAGTTATAACACAGGTTAAACAGGATGGCTAGACAACTAAGCACAAAACATCAAAAGCAGAAATACAGCTGTACCAGAATTCCGGTTTCTGAACAGCCCAGGCAGGCATATAATATTAGCTCTTTGGAGAGGCCGGGGTGTGGGGCAGAGCCCCGCAGTGTACAGGCAATCACCAGTAACTGAGCGTAATGATTTTCCCGCGTATAATAGTTTCACTGACACGGTGCTTTAGTTGTTAGTTCCAGTTCCCCGTGTCGGCACAGATGCGTGACGCGGGAAAACAAACCTGTCAGGCGGAACGCGGAATACCGCAGCACCGTTTTTGTGCGAGGATATGCCGCGAAAGCCGCTTGACAGGTGCAGAATGGAGCGGGGCAGTGAAAGAATTCTATAGCTGCCGCCAGGGAAAACAGGAGAACTATGATGAACTGTGGTGATGGTGAGATAAACACCAATATAAACGGGAGATTAATAGCAACACCAGAAATAGCGGGAGAACTACCGCAAATGATGGTGAAACACCAGGCTATACGGCAGAATCACCGAGAAAAGCTGGAGAGCCGATTAAATCAGCGTATCCTTAATTCATTGTGGCTATACACTACAAACTATAGAGAAGGAAATGTTATGAGTAACTTATCGAACAAAACAATCTTAATCACAGGAGCCGCTGGGTTCATTGGAGCAAACCTTGTGCTTGAACTGCTGAAAACAGTGGAGCCTGTGAGCATTATCGGCATTGATAATCTTAATGACTATTATGATGTATCTATTAAG
Source organism: Lachnospiraceae bacterium (assembly GCA_020860745.1). Lineage (GTDB taxonomy): Bacteria > Bacillota > Clostridia > Lachnospirales > Lachnospiraceae > Eubacterium_I. The sequence goes on from JAJBTR010000358.1 coordinate 4,729, forward strand.
GAATACCGGCTGAAATTAATAGAGGAAGAGCCAGAGAAGTGCACATCATCTTCTTGGCGTTTTATAAAGGGCAGTATTGCGGATAAAGAGCAAGTCGAATCTATCTTCAAACAGTACAATCCGTCCATTGTGGTCAATCTTGCAGCACAAGCAGGAGTGAGGTATAGCATCACAAACCCGGATGTGTATATAGAAAGTAACTTGATCGGCTTCTATAACATACTTGAAGCCTGCCGGCACAGCTATGATGATGGAAACACAGGTGTGGAGCATCTGGTGTATGCATCTTCAAGTTCAGTCTATGGCTCCAACAAGAAGGTGCCGTATTCCACAGATGACAAGGTCGACAACCCTGTGCCTCTCTACGCTGCTACGAAGAAGAGCAACGAGTTGCTCGCCCATGCGTATTCTAAGCTTTACAATATTCCATCTACGGGTTTGAGGTTCTTCACAGTCTACGGTCCTGCAGGAAGACCGGACATGGCGTACTTTGGATTTACCGATAAGCTTCGTGCGGGAAAGAAGATTCAAATTTTCAACTACGGAAACTGCAAGCGAGATTTCACCTACGTGGACGACATCGTACACGGTGTGATGTTGGTGATGCAGAAAGCCCTAGAAAAGAAAACAGGAGAAGATGGACTGCCTGTGCCGCCATATGCTCTCTATAATATAGGAAATAACAGTCCGGAAAATCTTCTGGACTTTGTAGATATACTGCAACAGGAACTGATCCGAGCAAGAGTGCTACCGGAGGATTATGATTTTGAAGCACACAAGGAGTTGGTTCCGATGCAGCCGGGGGATGTGCCTGTTACATATGCGGACACATCTGCTCTTGAGCGGGACTTCGGATTTAAACCATCGACAGATCTGCGGACTGGATTGAGACATTTCGCAGAATGGTATAAAAAATTTTACATGAATGGAGAAGACAAATGAGTAACATGAAAATTGCTGTAGCCGGTACTGGATATGTTGGGTTATCCTTGGCTGTCCTTCTGGCGCAGCACAATAAAGTAACTGCTGTGGATATCATCCCGGAGAAGGTAGAGAAAATTAATAACAGAGTTTCTCCCATCCAGGATGAGTACATAGAGAAGTATTTAGCAGAGAAAGAACTGGATTTGACAGCCACACTTGACGCTGAGAGTGCATACAAAGATGCGGATGTCGTCATTATAGCAGCTCCTACAAACTACGATAGCAAGAAGAACTTCTTCGACACGAGTGCTGTGGAGTCAGTGATTAAGTTGGTGATCCAGTATAATCCAGATGCTGTGATGGTCATCAAATCTACAATCCCGGTAGGGTATACAGCTTCAATCAGAGAGAAGTACCACTGTGATAATATCATTTTCAGTCCTGAGTTCTTGCGGGAGTCAAAGGCTCTTTACGATAATCTCTATCCATCCCGCATTATTGTTGGCACAGATGTGGAGAACGCCAGACTGGTAAAGGCGGCCAACACGTTTGTCGGACTACTCCAAGAAGGCGCAATTAAAGAGAATATAGACACACTCATTATGGGCTTTACCGAGGCGGAGGCTGTGAAACTCTTTGCCAATACCTACTTAGCTCTGCGCGTCAGCTATTTCAATGAGCTTGACACATATGCTGGCAACTGTGATTATCTATGAGCCGACTTTGGAAGATGGCAGTACGTTTTTCGGAAGTAGAGTTGTGAATGATCTCGATTCTTTCAAAGAGCAATCACAGTCCATCATTGCGAATCGTTACGACAGTTGCTTTGACGACGTAAAGGACAAAGTATATACACGTGACCTATATGGCCGCGATTGATAGAAAATGTAGGGAGGACAAACTAAAATGTCAACACAGCCAAAAGCATCAAAATTTTTTAAAGACAAGACTCTTATGATCACAGGAGGTACGGGCAGCTTTGGCACGACTGTTTTGAAGCATTTCCTGGATTCTGACTTGAAAGAAATCAGAGTTTTCTCGCGGGACGAGAGAAAACAGGACGATCTTCGACACACTTTACAATCCCAGCACCCGGAAAACGCTACCAAGGTTAAGTCCTATATCGGTGACGTTCGCAACATGTGCTCTGTTGAAGACTCTGTCCAAGGTGTGGACTACATTTTCCACGCTGCGGCTCTTAAACAGGTGCCGTCCTGTGAATTCTTCCCGATGGAAGCGGTGCGGACGAATGTCGAAGGTACGGACAACGTTCTCCATGCAGCAGTAGCAGCCGGAGTGGAGAGAATTGTGTGTCTGTCCACAGATAAAGCGGCATATCCGATTAATGCTATGGGTATCAGTAAGGCCATGATGGAAAAGGTTATCGGGGCGAATGCAAGAGTTGCTGCTGGAAAGACCACAATCTGCTGCACGAGATACGGAAACGTAATGTGTTCTCGTGGCTCTGTTATCCCTCTTTTCATTGACCAGATTAAGGCAGGAAATCCGATTACGATTACAGACCCGAATATGACCCGCTTTCTTATGAATCTTGACGAGGCTGTGGCTCTTGTTATGTTCGCTTTTGAACACGGTGAGCCTGGCGACCTGTTCGTTCAGAAGTCAGATGCAAGCACGATTGGCGATTTGGCAAAAGCTGTACAGAAACTCTTCGGGGACACTGGCACTCGCATTATCGGCACCCGTCACGGAGAGAAGTTGTACGAGACGCTTATGACCAACGAGGAGTGTGTCCGTAGTGTTGATATGGGAGATTACTATAGAGTTCTTCCGGATGGACGCGATTTGAACTACGATAAGTTTTTCGTCCAGGGTCAGGTTCACACTATGGCGAACGAGGCTTACACATCTCACAATACTAAGGGGCTTGATGTAGACGGAACTGTGGAGAAGATTCTGACTACTGACTATGTGACAGGGTTGTTTCATGAAGAAATTTTAAACATAAGATAAATGCTGAATTTAAC
>JAJBTR010000210.1 GCA_020860745.1 Lachnospiraceae bacterium
CAACAAAATATGATAAGGAGAGTTTTATTAATTTTCTCGCGGCATTAACAAAAGGGACTGGATATGTTTCCCTGAGTTATATGACGGGAATTCTTCCCATCGCAAAGTATTCAAGCGGATCCACTATTAACAATTTTACAGAGTATACGATGGCGGATCAGCCAAAATACAGTGAATATTTCGGGTTTTCAGATGCGGAAGTAGACATGTTGTATGAGCGCTATCTTGAAAACGAAGAAAAACCTGCTGTTGTGAGGGGGATTTAAGGTCTTGGTATGACGGTTATCATACGGCAGGAGGAATAAAGTTATATAATCCGCGTTCTGTTGTACTGGCCTTAACCAATAATCATATTGCAAGTTACTGGACAAGTACCGGTCCTTATTCGGAAATATCTACATATATTGTGAATGATGTGGATGATGTAAAGAAAGATGTGGCGTTGATGGTTGTTGGAGAGGCTGTTTCTGCTAATGTAGAGGAATTTGCAGCAACAGCGATGCACTTGAGCACGAGAGATGAGATATTTTCCGCGATGGTTGTGTATGGTTTTCTGAATTATGAGAACGGAAAGGTCCAGATACCGAATAAGGAATTGATGAATGTATTCGCAAAAACAATACGCAGAGAAAAGAGCCTGGGATATATCTATAATCTGGCAAATGCATCCGGCCGCATGCTTCAAGCCACTCTGGATGGCGATACAAAGACGATGGAAGAGATTCTGCAGTTCGCGCACGACTCTGAAACGCCACACCGGACGGATTCTGATGGTGGGAATAGGATATGACAAGAAACGAAAAGATCACCACTGTAAGATTGAAATTTTTTAATCTGAAGCTTAACATGTATGATATATAAAAAGCTCTGCATCTGCGGCAGAGTTTTTGCTTTAATACGCCTGGCTGCGCGTGCTTCTAACCGGTGAAAAGTGTTGTGAGAGGACGGCGGCTAAGCATTGTTTCTTACTTGACAAACAGAAAAACGAATATATTTTGTCAGAAATTGATTTTGTTATTCTGATTTTGATTTTTTGTTAGAGTAAAAAGGGTGTATATTAGCTTACTCATGAGTGGGATTCCTGGAACCGGGGAATTCAGAATGTCCTGGAGCGGCTGCCGCTGGAGGCGCAGGAAGCCGGCATCCATAGCGGCAATATCGGGAAAGAATAGAAATACAGTCACTGTACTCTATGACAGTAAGATGAGAACCATTCAGGTGCGTACAAACGATTTTTTTCGCAAAATGGAAAAATTTTTATTCCGGTTTATCCGGGTTATGACAAATCAGTATGATAATTGAATAGGAAAGGAGAATTCGACTATGATTCAGAATCCGATTTTGCCGGGCTTTCATCCGGATCCATCCATCTGCAGGGTGGGAAAAGACTTTTACATTGTAACTTCAAGCTTCAGTTTTTTCCCGGGAGTTCCCATTTTTCACAGTCGTGACCTGGAGCACTGGGAGCAGCTGGGGTATGTGCTGGACCGGAAAGAGCAGCTGCCCTGCAGCTACGAGATGCTGTCGGGAGGAATTTTTGCTCCGACGATCCGCTATCACGAAGGCACCTGGTATATGATTACGACCAACATGTCTATGGGATGTGTGAACTTTATCGTAACGGCTCAGAACCCGGCGGGTCCATGGTCTGATATGCATATCATCGAGGGTGCGGACGGCATCGATCCCTCTCTCTATTTTGACGATGACGGGAAGGCATACTATACCGGAACTACCCGGGCCGGGGATGAGCACGGCTCTTATCAGGCAATCTGGTGCAGTGAGATTGACCTGCAGCAGATGAAGCTGGTGGGAGAGCGGAAGATTCTCTGGAGAGGCGCTCTGATTGACGCCGAAGCGCCGGAGGGACCGCATCTTTACAAAAAAGACGGGTGGTACTACCTGATGATCGCGGAGGGCGGTACGGAGCATTTTCATGCGGTGACCATCAGCCGCAGCCGGGAGGTTATGGGAACTTATACAGGATTTGAGGGCAATCCGATTCTGACGCACCGGCATCTGGGGGCGGATTATCCCTCTGCAATGTGGGACATGCCGATCTCGTGGAACTGGAGGATGGCAGCTGGTATATGGTGATGCTGGCGTCCCGCCTGATGGACGGATATCATAAAATTCTGGGGAGAGAGACATTTCTGGCGCCGCTGCGCTGGGAAAACGGATGGCCGGTGGTTAACCCTGGTGTGGGAAAAGTGGAGTTTGCCTGCCCGGCTCCGAAGTCATTGCAGGGGCAGCCGGAACTGGCCGGAACCCTGCCGCTTGCCACGGATACAGAATTCACCGAGGGTATTCTGGGGGTGGAATGGAACGAGATCGGCTGTCCGGGAAAAGAATTCTATCGGCTGAATGGTCGGAACCTTCGGATGAAACTGCTGAAAAATGAGGTTGTCCCCTGGGAACTGGATGGTCTGGAGGCGGATGTCTTTCTGCGTATTCCGAAATTCGGAAGAGGCGGCGGCAAGGCGAGCTTTCTGGGACGGCGGCAGCAGCATCCTGATTTTTCGGCGGAGACAGAGCTGGTTTTTGATCCGGAAGAGGGAGAGCACGCCGGAATCACGGTGATTCAGAATGATGCCAATCAGCTGAGGCTTGAGATTTTCCGAAATGAGGCCGGTCAGGCTGCAGTGCAGTGTGTCCGGACGGAGACTGTTGTGCGGGACGGTCGGCAGTATTTTGAGGAGACGGTGCTGGGGACGCTTCCGGTGTGTGAGGAAGAACCACAGGAAAGCGAGGCGTCAGACCGGGAAGAAAATGTTGTTCGGGCAGACCGATATGCCGGGAATGAATCCTTAAAACAGTATGTTCGTGACGAGCGGCAGTTAAAGAATATGGATCAAACGATGACGGTAAAGTATGCAGATGGCACACCAACAGGTTCTGACGCGGGTGCACTACCTCTCTGGCTGCATGTGGAGGACAGGCAGACCCGCTACATCTTCAGTGTCAGCGCGGATGGAAAGACATACCGCGAGGTGGCTGAGGCGGACGGAAGTTTCCTCGGAAGCGAGACCTGCGGCGGTTTTATCGGCGCCTATATCGGAATTTTCGCGTTCTGTGACAGTGAGGACCGCGATAAGTGGGTGGATTTTCTGCATTTTTCATATCATCAACTGTAAGGGCTTCCGATTCATACCATTATAAAAGGGTTGGTTCATATAACAAGGAAGGGTATTACGATATGTTTCAGTTTTTAAATTACGATAGTCCGTTTATGACAATTTTAACCAGATTTTTTCACTCATTGTGGTGAGCGCTATGTGGGCGGTATGCTGTATTCCGATATTTACAGCGGGGGCATCTACTACAGCTTTGTATTACACGGTTCAGAAGTGTATCAAAAATGGCCGTGGTACGGTGGGGAGTGTTTTCTGGCAGGAGTTTAAGGAAAACTTTAAGAAAGCTACGCTGATCACGTTGATTCTGCTGGTTGTTTTGTGTATTTACGCTTTCTGGATTTTCGCGTATGCTGCACGGTTTGAGTGCACGGCGAAATTGTATTTTCACAACGCGGCGATTTTTGCTATTTTGCACCTGCCGGTTACTATTGTGGTGGCGATTCTGGGATTCGGGTCAGTGGTGTTGATCTATACCTTTAAGCCTTTGATTCTAATTCTTCCGGGAGTCACGGTCTGGCTCATGAGTATGATGACGGAGCGGGTATTTCGCAAATATATGACGGACGAAGACAAGGCGCTGGAGGACGAGAGGAACATGGATTACCGTGATGATTATGTCGGGAAGCGCAGAGAACTGAAAAATTGAGAGCGCCGGGAGGCAGATTATGAGAAAGGAGAACCTTTTTAGAGCTTTTTTCGCGCAGGAGTGTGAGCCAAGGGTATGTACAATTGACGGCAAAACGATGGCGAATATAGCAGACCCTGATTTTGCATCGATTGTATTGGGGAAAAATCATTAAGATGGTAATTCCGACATTGATTTAAACTGTATAAATACAGTTTATCAACGAGCGGAGGAAATGAAAGAAACAGGAGGAGATATCTATGAAATCTGAAGTAATAAATCTTTATCCGAACCGCGAGGATGTGACATTGACGACTTACATTCTCCACGATTCCACAGAGTTTCAGACCGATATGCAGAAACCGGCGGTACTGATCTGCCCAGGAGGCGCTTACTTAAGCTGTTCTGACCGGGAGGCGGAGCCGGTTGCGCTGGCTTTTGGCGCTATGGGATACCAGACCTTTGTGCTGCGCTATTCCGTATATGGCGGGGATGCCTTCGCTGCGATGGGTACCGGGAAGGGGATTCCGAAAAGATCGGAGGTGAATTACCCGGTGCAGATGCGGGAGATCGGCATGGCGATGGCGATGATCAAAGAGCATGCGGAGGAATGGCATGTGGATACTGAGCGGGTTGCCATCTGCGGTTTTTCCGCAGGCGCCCACAATTGTTCGATGTACTCAGTTTACTGGGACAAACCGGTGATCGTGGATTACATCGGAAAAGAAAAGGATCTGCTGCGTCCGGCGGCATGTATCCTGGGTTATACTCTCTCAGATTATGTGTTTATGAATGCCACCAGCTGTGAAGGAATGGATAAGGAATTTTTTGATGTTTCCAATTGTGCGTTCCTGGGTACAAAAGATCCATCGGATGCTTTGCTGAAGGAGGTAAGCCCGGCGCTTCTGGTGGATGCACAGACGCCGCCTACTTTTCTGTGGGCGACTGCTGCGGACGGTTTGGTTCTGGTGCAGCACAGTATCCGCTATGCGCACGCGCTTGCAGATCACAAGATTCCATTTGAGATGCATATTTTCGAGGAGGGCGATCACGGACTGGCTCTTGCGACACAGGCGACGGCGATGTCGCAGACCGAGTGTCGGCCGGATGCTGCGAAATGGGTCAGCCTCTGTGATGCGTGGCTGAAGAAGCGGTTTTCTTTTGAACTTCCGGAAAGATCGCCGTATGAGTCGATGACCGCGGAGGGGGTTAGTTTCTGAGAAAACACCAGGCGGTTGTCAGCGGTTTTGGAAAGGATGGTATTTGCATGCCGGATGCAGACAAAGAACGGTCAAAGGAAATCTATCATACTCTGCCAGTGGGAAAGAAGATTCAGTATATTTTTCAATACTATAAGATAATTCTGGTTCTCATCGCTGCAGGTATTGGCGTCTTTGTTTATATCATAGTACGCACTCTTCATCCGGATCCGGAAACCATTCTGGAAGTGGCGTTGGTGGAAGCGGCGACGCCTATGGGAGACGAGGCGGATGTCTTTGACCGGTTTCTGGCGGCGGTTCGGACACGGGTGAGATAGGCTTCCGCAGAAAAAAGTTCTGTTAAAATTACGCTTCTCATGGTAAAATGGGGATCAGAAAATAAAACCGTTGAGAGGAGACTTAAAGATGAGTTTAAAAGCAGTGATTTTTGACCTGGATGGCGTAATCGTATTTACCGACCAGTTTCATTACCGCGCCTGGAAGAAGATGGCGGACAGCATGGGGATTTACTTTGATGAGACGATCAATCATCGCCTGCGCGGCGTCAGCCGTATGGACAGCCTGGAGATTATTCTGGAACGCTATAAGGGCGAGCCGCTGAGCCGGGAGAAAAAAGAAGAGCTGGCGGCTTCGAAAAATGAGAGCTACCGTGAGCTCCTTGCCACGATGACGCCCGCGGATGTGACCGATGAGGTGCGGGAGACGCTGGCGGAAATCCGGCGTCGGGGTTATGGAATTTCGTTAGGGTCTTCCAGCAAAAACGCGAAGTTTATCCTGGAGAGAGTCGGGCTTACGGATGCGTTCGATGAGATTTCGGACGGCACAAATATCACTCGCTCCAAACTGGACCCGGAAGTCTTTGTGAAAGCAGCACAGTTTCTGGGACAGGCGCCGGAGGACTGCCTGGTCGTGGAGGATGCTGAGGCGGGCATTGACGCCGGAATCGCGGGCGGAATGCACACGGCGGCCATCGGGGAAGCGACAAAGTGCGGGAAAGCGGATTACAATCTGGAGACATTTTCTGATCTGCTGAAAATTTTGTCTTAAAACGTTTGTTTCATTGTGAACTGTATTGAGACAGAAGAGATAATGAACAAAGGTGGGGGGATACAGTACCTGAGTTAGGACTGTAATGCGGTTTCTATCTGGGTAGTTATGATTTTGTGAGCAGAAATATGGGCAAAAGCGCATATGTTCAGGAAGATGTTATAAATATGGAAAACAGGAATAAAAATAGGAAGAGAACTTTTAAATCGGGTTTGCCTTGAAAAAATTTATTCTGTATTTCCTGGTTATCTTTTTTTGTTTTTATATTACTCTGCCGCAGAATGTTTATGCGTCTTCTTATACCGATATCTATGATCCGGAATCATTTTCCGATTTCCACCGGGACGATTTGAATCTGTACGCCGGGTCCGCAGTCATAATTGACGCGGACTCCGGGCGTATTTTATATGGAAAATCCGCCGCGGAGCCGATGGCAAACGCCAGCACGACGAAGATTCTGACTTGTATTCTGGCGCTGGAGCTGGGCAATCCGGATGACGTGGTACCTGTCTCGGACTATGCCTGCAGTATGCCGAAGGTGAAGCTTGGATTTTCTTCCGGCGACACTTTTTATCTGAAAGACTTGTTATACTCGCTGATGCTGGAGTCCCACAATGACTCCGCCGTGGCTGTCGCGGAGCATATCGCCGGCAGCGCGGAGGCGTTTGCGGATCTCATGAATGAGAAGGCGGAGGAGATCGGTTGCACAAACAGCCATTTTGTGACGCCGAACGGGCTGGATGATGAGGATGAGGGCGGGGAGCACCACACGACTGCTTACGATCTGAGCCTGCTCATGGCTTACTGTATTCAAAATGAGACATTCCTGGAGATCACGCAGACGGCGTCAGCGCAGATCAGTACGACTGACGGATCAAAGACATGGTCTCTGACCAATCACAATTCCCTGCTGCAGATGGTGGACGGGGCGCTCAGCGGCAAGACCGGCTTTACGGCAAAAGCCGGCTATTGCTATGTGGGTGCTTGCGAAAGCGGCGATCACAGGTATACCTTCGCGCTGCTCGCCTGCGGCTGGCCGAATCACAGAGAATATAAATGGTCGGATGCGAAACAGCTGATTTTCTATGCGGATCAGCATTATGAGGACCGGGTTCTGACACAGGAGTCTTCGGAAATCGCTCTGTCTGTGTCGCTTGCGGATGCTGTTTCCGCTGCGGGAGGACATATCACGTATCCGGAGACCGTGGCGGCAGTCGTTGCCGACGAGGCTGTGACCGGATTTGTCTCGGATACCGATGAAGTGGAGATTCAATACGATCTGCCGGAAAGCCTGACCGCGCCGGTTGTGGCCGGAACCGTGGTCGGGGCGGAAAAAATATACTTAAACGGAGTCCTGTACGCCAGTCGGGAGATCAGCCTGGCCGGGTCGGCAGAACTCTGTGATCTGACCTGGTGCCTGATGTGGGTGGTACGGCAGTTTTTTACGTTTCTTTAGCAGTAATAAAAGAGGGATATGAAGTAATTGTTCAGAACCAGGCTCGAAAACGCTATACATTTTCCCGCTGAATAATCACACAGGGTTGTTTCATGAAGAAATTTTAAACATAAGATAAATGCTGAATTTAA
>JAJBTR010000106.1 GCA_020860745.1 Lachnospiraceae bacterium
CAAAACGTTTGTGAATCATTTCTGTTATTACAGATTTGCGTGCTCTAGGTAAGCGGGACAATGGGTTTTTGGGAAAAAAGATGATGTAAGAATTATCAATAATGCAATTAATCCTGAATTGTTTAGCTTTAATGAAGAAGTAAGAAAAAAGTATAGAAATGATTTTGGCTTGGATGGGAAATTTGTTATTGGATTTGTAGGAAGACTATCAAAAGAAAAGAATTTATTTAGGGCATTAGATATATTTCGCGCTGTTCTTTCAAAAAATAAAAATGCCTATTTTTTGATAGTAGGAGATGGGGTACTTAAGAGAGAACTTGAACAATACGCAAAGAATATTCTTGTTAATGATTCCGTCATTTTCTTTGGAAAAAGAGATGATGTGAGTGCTGTTTATATGTGCTTCGATGTGTTTATAATGACATCTTTGTTTGAGGGGCTACCCGTAGTAGAAGTTGAGGCGCAGGCTTCGGGTTTAAGTTGCGTAATTTCAGAGAAAGTACCTGCAATTGATTTGATAGATAGAATCAGCATTGTTTCCTTAGAAAAGGCGGATGAAGAATGGTCTGAGGTGATACTGAAGGATGAATTTTTTGATAGGAATACTGCAAGCACACTAATTACAAAGAATGGATATGACATAAGAAATGAGGCAAAAAAGTTACAGAATTTTTACTTGGGATTATGAGGCGGCGAGCCATGATTGAGATAGAAAGAGTTTCAGAAGTGTTGAATTATATTGCTGAATTGAAAGCTGTTGTATTCGATCTTGACGATACACTCTATGGAGAAAAGGATTATGTTCGAAGCGGATGCCATGCGGTAGCTGGCATCCTGCTACAGGTTGAGGATTGTGAAGAAAAACTTTGGACAGCATTCGAGAAAGGCAAATCAGCCTTTGATGAAGTTCTGAAGAATGAGGGAATCTATACAGACGAATTGAAGCAGAAGTGCTTGCAGACATACCGATTCCAGAAGCCGGACATACATCTATATGATGGCGTGGCGAACATGTTAGTTAAGATGAGAGCAACTGGTTATAAGCTGGGTATTATCACAGATGGAAGACTAGAAGGGCAGAGAGCGAAGATAGAAGCACTCGGCCTTGAAGAATATGTAGATCACATCATCATCACAGATGAGCTTGGCGGTGTTGAATTCAGAAAGCCGAATGACACAGCGTTTCGTATGATGAAAGAGAAGTTGGACGTTAAGTTCTCAGAAATGTGCTATGTGGGCGACAACATTAAAAAGGATTTTGTAGCACCGGAGAAGTTAGGTATGCAGTGCATATGGTTCAGAAATAAGGATGGGCTGTATTACGGCAAACGAGGAGGAAACAGTAGTGCGCATCTTAATATTAGCTAACAGTGATGTTGGTCTGTATAAATTCAGAAAAGAATTATTAGATCGTTTGATATCAGATGGGCATACAGTTTATGCATCACTTCCAGACGGAGATATGATTCCTGATACAGAAAGATTAGGTTGCGAGGTTGTTAAAACCGAGATTTCCAGGCGTGGTACTAATCCTATTGAGGATTTAAAACTTCTACGAAACTATAAAGGAATTATAAAAGAGAAAAAACCGGATATTGTCTTTACATACACAATTAAGCCGAATGTTTATGGTGGCGCGGCTTGTGCGTCACTAAAAGTTCCTTATGTTGCCAATGTCACAGGTTTAGGTACAGCGATAGAAAATGGCGGGTTAATGCAAAAAATAACTCTTACTTTATACCGATACGGACTCAGAAAGTCTAAGACTGTTTTCTTTCAGAATGCCACAAATAAAGATTTCTTTGAAAAAGAAGGTCTGCTTAAGTCTAAAAGTCGGCTGATACCGGGGTCAGGAGTAAATACTGAACAGCATTGTTATGAACCATATCCGGAAGTGCCAAAGCATGGAGATAAATTTCTTTTTGTTGGACGAATAATGAAGGATAAAGGTGTTGGGGAGTTGTTTGAAGCCGCGAAGAAAATCAAAAAGCAATATCCAGACGTGACCTTTGATGTCGTTGGCGGATTTGATGAAAACTATTATGACGAAATTAAGACACTTGAGGATGACGGAATCATAAAGTATTGGGGACAGCAATCTGATGTACATCAGTTTTATAAAAATTGCAGCGCTGTAGTATTGCCTTCTTATCATGAAGGCATGGCAAATGTTTTGCTTGAGGCTTCGTCAACAGGACGTCCCGTATTAGCTTCGAATATTCCAGGCTGTAGTGAGACATTTGATGAAGGAGTAACAGGATTTGGATTCAAAGAAAAAAGTGCAGAGGATTTGTTTGAATCAATAAAAGATTTTATCGAACTTGATTATGACAAAAAGGTTGATATGGGGAAAGCTGCCAGAGAAAAAGCTAAGCGGGAGTTTGACCGTAATATTGTTGTAACTGCGTATATTGAGGAATTAAGTGAAGTTTTAACCTCAAATATGAATCATAGGAGATAAGAGAGATGTCACTGTACGAAAAAATCAAGAACAATGAGGATGCATTATCACTGGTCGACTTGGGGTATGTAGGAATGCCGATTGCAGTAGAATTTGCAAAGCGTGGCGTGAAGGTAATTGGTTATGACCTGAATGCCGCAAAAATCGAAACCTATAAGTCTGGTGTTGATCCAACGCACGAGGTTGGTGATGATGTCATCAAAGAGACGACTGTGGAGTTTACGGCTGATGAGACAAAACTCAGAGAAGCAAAGTTTCACATCGTTGCTGTTCCTACACCTGTGAACGATGATCATACGCCTGACCTTACGCCGGTTGAGGGTGCAAGCGAGATTCTTGGTCGCAACCTGACGAAAGACTCTGTAGTCGTTTTCGAATCCACGGTTTATCCCGGTGTGACCGAGGATGTATGTGTTCCGATTCTTGAGAAAGAGTCTGGTCTTAAGTGTGGAGTGGACTTTAAAATTGGCTACTCCCCAGAGCGAATCAACCCCGGTGATAAAGTGCATCGTTTGAATACCATCACGAAGATTGTATCTGGCATGGATGAAGAGACTCTTGATACTGTGGCAAAGGTTTATGAGATTGTTGTTGATGCCGGAGTGCACAGAGCAGAGTCGATTAAGGTTGCCGAGGCTGCTAAAGTTATCGAGAACAGTCAGCGCGACATCAATATTGCCTTCATGAACGAGCTTTCCATCATCTTTAATAAGATGGGCATTGATACGCTGTCTGTTCTGGAGGCGGCAGGAACCAAGTGGAACTTCCTGAATTTCCGCCCTGGCCTCGTAGGTGGTCACTGCATTGGTATTGATCCGTACTATCTTACATATAAGGCAGAGATGCTTGGCTATCACAGCCAGATTATCCTTTCCGGTCGCCGTATCAACGATGACATGGGTAAGTATGTGGCGGAACAGGTTGTGAAGAAGCTGATTGCGGCCGAAACGCCTGTGAGAGATGCGAAGGTTGGAATCCTTGGCTTCACGTTCAAAGAAAACTGCCCGGACACTAGAAACACTAAGGTTATTGATATTGTGAAAGAACTAAATGAGTACGGCATCCATCCGCTGATTGCTGATCCGGCAGCAGATGCTGCGGAAGCAGAGCGGTTGTATGGCATTAAGTTCTGTAATGTGGCTGACATCAAGGACTGTGATGCAGTGATTCTTGCTGTGGCGCACACAGAGTTCTCTGGACTGGATATGGACAAGATTGATTCTATGTTCAGGCCGGGTGATAACAGCAAGAGGGTGCTGGCTGATATTAAGGGCATTCTGAACCGCAAGGAGTATGAAGCAGCAGGATACAGCTACTGGCGGTTATAAGGAGAGATAGGACAATGGGATATTCAGATTTAAAGTTTGATAAAGATACAGTGTTTCTTGTGACAGGCGGAGCCGGTTTCATCGGCTCTAACCTGTGTGAAGCGATCATCAAGATGGGATATAAAGTTCGCTGCCTGGATGACCTTTCAACGGGCAGACAGGCTAACGTTGATATGTTCATGGAGAACCACAATTACACTTTCATCAAAGGTGACATCAAGGATCTGGACACCTGCATGAAAGCATGTGATGGAGTGGACTATGTTCTGAATCAGGCTGCCTGGGGCAGTGTACCACGTTCTATTGAGATGCCTCTGTTCTACTGTGCAAATAACATTATGGGAACGTTGAATATGATGGAAGCAGCGAGACAGAACGGTATAAAGAAGTTTGTGTACGCCTCATCAAGTTCTGTGTATGGTGATGAGCCGAAACTTCCCAAGACCGAGGGCGTGGAAGGAAATCTGCTTTCTCCATATGCGCTGACGAAACGCTGTGATGAGGAATGGGCAAAACAGTATGCTATGCATTACGGTTTGCCGACTATCGGTATGCGGTACTTCAACGTGTTCGGCAGAAGACAAGACCCTAATGGTGCATATGCGGCTGTCATTCCGAAATTCATCAAGCAGTTGTTGGATGGCGAGCGTCCTACCATCAACGGTGACGGACAGCAGAGCCGGGACTTTACATACATTGAGAATGTTATCGAGGCTAATCTGAAAGCCTGCCTTGCTCCTGCAGAGGCAGATGGACAGGCATTTAATATTGCTTATGGTGGGCGGGAATACCTGAACGATATCTACCACGGGCTGACTAAAGCACTCGGCGTGGATATCGAGCCAATTTACGGACCAGACCGTAAGGGCGACATTAAACACAACAACGCAGATATAAGCAAAGCGAAAAGGCTGCTGGGCTATGATCCGGAGTGGAGTTTCCAGCGTGGGATTGATGCTGCGATTGAGTGGTATAGGGAGAATTTGTGATTTACATTGTTTTTATGACGCTTAGGTGGATTTTGATATGAAAAAATGTACTTATCGTGTATTACAGGTCTTGGGTATATTGGATCGTGGTGGTGCAGAAACCATGATAATGAATTTATATCGTGCTATTAACAGAGATCAAATTCAATTTGATTTTGTTGTTCATACTGAGCAACAAGGAGCGTATGATGAAGAAGTAATAGGTCTTGGGGGAAAGATTTTTCATGCACCTAAATATATCGTAAAAAATCATGTCACATACAAAAAATGGTGGGAAACTTTTTTTGAGGAGCATCCGGAGTATTCAGTAATACATTATCATTTGCGTAATACAGCTGCCATTGTGTTACCAATAGCGAAAAAAAGGGCTTGTATACTATAGTACACAGCCATAGTACCAGCAATGGCAAGGGTATTGGGGCAGTGGCCCGCAATATATTAAAATCGAGGGCATATCATGACGCAGATGCATTGTTTGCGTGCTCAGATCTGGCGGGTAAATGGTTATATGGAAAGAGACGTGAAGAAAAGACTTATTACATCCTTAAAAATGCGATTAATGTAGATGAGTTCAAGTTTGACAAAAAGAAAAGAGAAAAAATAAGGGCTGAGTTAAATATTAACTGTAAATTTACAATGGGAACAGTGGGTAGATTGACCCCCCAAAAAAACCCATATTGTATATTGGAAATAGCAAAAGAATTTTGTGCAATACATCCCAATTCGGTTTTTTTGTGGGTAGGAAAAGGAGAACTTGAGGGAGACATTAAATCAAAAGCAGTAGATATGGGGATAGGAGATAACATAATCTTTACAGGTGTCAGGGCAGATATTCCATCTCTGCTTTCAGCCATGGATGTGTTTGTCTTTCCATCGTTATGGGAAGGACTACCCGTTTCTGTAATTGAGGCACAGGCATCAGGTTTGCCATGCTTAATTTCAGATACAATAACAGATGAGGTATGTGTGTCGCCCTTGATAAAACCGCTGTCAATCGAGAACAATGTTCAGGAATGGGTCAATGAAATCGAAAAAATTGAGGAAACCCCTTACAGAATGGATGTAAGCGAAATGATTCGCAATGCCGGTTATGCGATTAAGGATTCTGCCGAGTGGATTTCTGATTTTTATATGAGTTGTTACAGAAATATACGAGGAGAATTCATATGAAAAAGATTTTATTCTATATAAATACATTGAATCGGGGTGGCGCGGAACGGGTTTTTTCTGCTCTTGCAAATGAATTTTCGGAAAGCGGATATGAAGTCGTTTTTGTTACCTCTTTTCGGCTTGAGTTGGAATATACGCTTAATCCCCATATTAAGAGATACAGTGTTGAAAAGACAGATTCAAAAAATACTTTCCTTCAAAAGAATATAAAAAGAATCAGTTATTTGCGAAAGACGATTAAACAGGAAAAACCGGATTTTGTTTTAGCAACATCACCGGAGGCAAACTTTCGATTGTTGATTGCTACTGTGGGAATAAAGTGTAAGAAGGTTATAACAATCATAAGTGACTGTAAGCATGAATATGCGTCACATGCATACGCATTTCTTGCGAAGACTCTTTATCGGCGAGCTGATGGTGTCGTCTGTCAGACGAAAGAGGAGATGGATTGGTTTCCTGTCGGCGTGAAGAAAAAATGCTGTATTTTATATAACCAGGTAGATAAGCGCTTTTTTGAGTATGAATGCCCTCAAATTCGAAAAAACGTGGTTGCTGTTGGGAGGGCAGTCCCATTGAAAAGGCAATCAGACATTATCAGGGCATTTGCTAAAATCGTTGATCGTGTGGAAGATAATTTAATTATCTACGGGGATGGTCCATGTCGCGCAGACATGCTGCAAATGGTCGATTCCATGGGATTGGTAGGTCGGGTTTTCCTTCCTGGAAAGATCGATGATGTTGCATCCGCTATTTATGATGCCAGGCTTTTTGTTCATGCATCTGAATATGAAGGGATGTCGAATGCAGTTATGGAGGCTATGACGCTCGGTATACCATGTATCCTGACAGACTGTGACGGAGGCGGTGCACGTGAACTAATTGGAGATGATGAGTACGGGTATCTTGTACCTGTTGGAAATATTAAAATGTTGTCTGACCGTATGCTGTTCATCCTGACGGATTCAGATGAACAGAAAAGACTGGAGAAACAATCCTATATTCGCGCCCAGGATTTTAAGGGTGAAAACATTTTCAGACAATGGAGAGATTATATTGAACAGTTATGAAATAGATCAAAAAGGTGAATCGAGAATAAGTTTTATTGGTATTTTATTCGCTGCTTATGCCGCCATTACACCGATTCACCAGGCATTGTTGACATCATCGGGTTCGACTATTAATAAATATCTGGCAATTCTGATTATGATAATGATTATTATAGAAGCATTGCTGAATGGCGGGATTTTGGAAATAGACAGCATCCTGCTTCGTAATGCGATTATGTTTCTGGGCTGGATTATTTTAACTGCAGTATGGTCCGTATCGCATTCTTCGACCATAGCCTCTCTGACCACGATCGGCAGTGATATTATATTTTTCCTGCTCTGTAGCGGTTATGCATGGACAGCGCGGGAAAAAAGCTGATCCGATATGTTTTGATATTCGCATGCATGTATTATGCGATTGTTTTATTGCTTTCTATGGCAAGTGGGGATTCACTTAGAGCGACCATATCGCTGGGGATGAATGATTCGGAATCAGATCAGAATCTTCTCTCGGCGAATATAGGAGTAGGAGCTATCATTGCTTTTGCAAATGCCGGTGAATCCGAAAACAAATCAATTCAGATATTTAATATTTTCGCAGTAATTGTGATTT
>JAJBTR010000314.1 GCA_020860745.1 Lachnospiraceae bacterium
CTTTTGCACAACTTTCTACTTTTTTCTTCTTTTCTCTGGTTCCACGGAACCTAATTTACACTACTGTTCCCGATTTCCTTCTTTTTCTCGGGTCACGTGACACCTCCTTTGCACAATTTTCCCTATGTTTTTTCTTCTCTCGGGTCGAAATGCGCCCATTTCGCACTACTTTTTACATTTTTCTCCATTTCTCGGGTTCCACGGAATTCTAATTCACACTACTTTCTCAAAATCTATGCATTTCTCAGGTCATACAATACCTTTGCAACAAATTTCAGGAAATAAAGATTTACGAACGCAAATAAAATATAAGAAAACACTCAAGCGCTAATACTTGATAAACCATCGATTCAACCTCAGATTGCCAACTAAAAATTAAAACACCGCTTTCAGACTTAATCATTGAACATAAATCAGACTATCATACTTCAGATTTAAATCAGACACTTATTCAGGTCAGGCAGGAGAATAAAACTCTCCCACCTGATCCAAAAATATTCGAACGCCATGATTATGGCAAAAACACGACACTTTAGAATCCAGTAAATCTGATCAAACACAGATCAAATTTACATCTCCCTCTGCTTCTCATTCATCACGACCGGAAGTTTACTTATCGCTCAACCTGCACCACTTCCATACCGGCCGTAATCTTATTTATTGCCCTCTCTACTCCTCTTCCATCTCGACCGTAATCTTATCCAGATGCCAGATATCATCCACATACTCCTGGATGGTCCGGTCGGAGGAGAACTTGCCCACGCAGGCCACCTGGGTCATCGCCAGCTTCGCCCACCGTTTCTCATCGCGGTACGCCTCCTCGATGCGCTCCTGCGCCTGCGCGTAGGAACGGAAATCCCTCAGGCAGAAGTAGGTGTCCGCATACTGGGTATTCTCCGTGTTCAATAGAGAATTATACAGCTTCCGGAACCGCTCTGTGTGATCCGGAGAGTAGAATCCGTTGATCAGCTGCATCAGCACCTGACGGATATCCTGATCGCTGTTGAAGATATCCATCGGATGGTAGTCGCGCAACCGTTCATGCTCCATCACTTCATCGGAACTCATACCAAAGATAAAGATATTTTCCTCGCCCAGTTCCTCAGCCATCTCCACATTCGCGCCGTCCATGGTACCGATGGTCACGGCGCCGTTTAACATGAACTTCATGTTTCCGGTACCGGAGGCCTCTTTGCTGGCCGTGGAAATCTGCTCGGAGACATCAGCCGCCGCAAAAATCATCTCCGCGTTGGATACTTTATAATCCTCGATGAAGACAACTTTGATCTTGCCGTTGATGCTGCGGTCATTGTTGACCACATCCGCCACAGAGTTGATCAGCTTGATCGTCATCTTTGCAATCTCATAGCCTGCCGCTGCCTTTGCACCGAAAATAAAGGTGCACGGGTAGAAAGGCATATCCGGATGCTCTTTGATCTTGTTGTACAGATACATCACATGAAGAATATTCATCAGCTGACGCTTATACTCATGGAGACGCTTTACCTGCACATCAAAGATGGAGCGGGGATCCACCTCAATCCCGTTATGCTCCTGGATATACTTCGCCAGGCGCAGCTTGTTCTTGTACTTGATATTCATGAACTCCTGCTGTGCCTTCTCATCATCCAGATACACGTTCAGCTTTTTCATCTGACTCAGATCAGTAACCCAGTCAGAACCGATCTTATCTGTCACCCAGTCTGCCAGCAGCGGATTGCCGTGATAAAGGAAACGCCGCTGTGTGATGCCGTTTGTTTTATTATTGAACTTCTCCGGGGACATCTCGTAGAAGTCCTTCAGCTCACGCTTCTTCAGAATCTCCGTGTGCAACCGTGCCACGCCGTTTACGGAAAAGCTTGCCGCGATCGCCAGATACGCCATGCGCACCTGCCCGTTATGAACGATGGCCATCCGGTCTTTCCGCGCCTGGTCGCCGGGGAACTTCATATCAATCTGCAGCAGATAACGGCGGTTGATCTCCTCCACAATCTGGTAAATACGGGGCAGCAGACGGGAGAAAATCTCAATCGGCCATTTCTCCAGAGCCTCCGACATGATCGTGTGGTTCGTGTAAGCGCAGACCTTCGTGGTGACATCCCACGCTTCATCCCAGCCGAGTCCCTCCTCATCCATGAGGATGCGCATCAGCTCAGCCACCGCAACGGTAGGATGCGTGTCGTTCATCTGGAAGACCACTTTCTCATACATCTTCTTGATGTCCGGATGATACTTCTTATAACGCGCAACCGCACGCTGCACGGAAGCAGAGACGAAGAAATACTGCTGCTTTAAGCGCAGCTCCTTGCCCTGGATATGGTTATCATTCGGGTAAAGGACCTCTACCAGGTTGTGGGCCAGGTTCTCCTGCTCCACCGCTTTGTGGTAATCGCCCTTGTCAAAGGAATCCAGCTGGAACTCATTGGTGGGCTCCGCATCCCAGATCATCAGCGTGTTGACCACATTATTTTTATAGCCGACGATCGGCATATCATAGGGCACTGCGCGCACCGCCTGATAGTTCTCCTGAATATACTTTGTGTTGCCGTTCGGAAGAGCCTCAGAGCGGACATATCCGCCGAATTTTACAGTAAACGTGTGCTCCGGGCGGCGCAGTTCAAACGGATAGCCGTTCTTTAACCAGTTATCCGGCTTTTCCACCTGCGCGCCATTCTCAATCGCCTGCTTAAACATACCGTAGCGGTAGCGGATACCGCAGCCATAGGCCGCGTAGCCCAGGGAGGACAGGGAATCCATGAAACATGCTGCCAGCCGGCCAAGTCCGCCGTTGCCCAACGCCGGATCCGGCTCCTGGTCCTCGATCACGTCCAGATTGATGCCCAGCTCCGCCAGCGCCTCCCGCACCTGCTTGTAGGCAGTCAGGTTAATCAGGTTGTTGCCCAGGGCGCGTCCCATCAGAAACTCCATGGACATATAGTAGACCATCTTCGGGTCTTCCTTGTCAAAGGTCTGCTGTGTTGCCAGCCACTGATCGATAATTACATCTTTAACCGTGTAAGAGACACCCTGAAAAATCTCCTGGTCTGTCGCCTCAGATAATTTCTTACGGAAAAGCATCCGGACATTATCTTTTACTTCTTCTTTAAAGCGCTCCTTGTCAAATAAAATATTACTCATTTCTCTCCACTCCTAATGATACTTTGTGCCCATTGATATTCCATTCTTTCTGATAACCGGTCAGCTCTCCCGTCCGGATCTCCGTCGCCAGAACGTCCCCGCAAATTTCCTGCTGATGGGCTGCAAACACATCACAGATTTCCTGCTCCGCCTGATAGGTGATTGTAATCTGATCCATCACCTCAAAACCGGCTTCCTTACGCATCGTCTGCACCTTGCTGATGATCTCACGAACAAGTCCCTCCTCAATCAGTTCCGGCGTCAGATGCGTATCCAGAACCACTGTAATGTCATTCCCTGTTTCAATGGAAAAACCTTCTGTCTGTGCTACAGAGATGAGAAGGTCGTCCTCTGTCAGAATAATATCTTCGCTGATATCTGTCAAGGAAATAAACCCATTTTTCTTTAATTTTACGTAAGCGTCATGTCCGTCGATACCCGCCAGGGCCGCTTTGATCTGCCCCAGATACCGGCCGTATTTCGGTCCTACCGTGCGCAGCTGCGGCTTAAATTCGTAGCTGGTATACTCGCTGACATCGTCTTTAAACGTAACTTTTTTAATGTTCAGCTCATCCGCAATGATATCCGTAAAATACTCCGGCAGTGTTACCGCGGACTGCACCAGCATCTCTCCGATGGGCTGCCGGTTCTTGATGCCGCTGGAATTTCTCGCTGCCCGTCCGAGAACAACGATGGCAAGCGCCTGTTCCATATTTTTCTCCAGCTCCGGATCAATCATTCTCTCATCGCAGACCGGATAATCCGTCAGATGAATGCTCTCCGGTGCAGAGGCATCAATGCTGCACACCAGGTTGCGATAGATATCTTCCGTCATAAACGGGATCATCGGCGCCGCCGCCTTTGCGATCGTTACCAGGGCGGTATACAACGTCATATAGGCATTAATTTTATCCTGCTCCATGCCCTTGGCCCAATAGCGTTCACGCCCCCGGCGCACGTACCAGTTGCTCATGTCCTCCACAAAGGCCTGCAGTTCTCTGGCAGCCTCCGGGATACGGTAAGCGCCCAGATGTCCGTCCACCGCGCGGACGGTAGAATTTAAGCGGGACAGCAGCCATTTATCCATAACGGAAAGCTTTTCATATTCCAGATCATATTTTGTCGCGTCAAAATTATCAATGTTTGCATAGAGAACGAAGAACGCATAGGTGTTCCAAAGGGTACCCATGAATTTTCTCTGTCCCTCCTGAACGGCTTTCCCGTGAAAACGATTCGGCAGCCAGGGCGCAGAATTGATATAAAAATACCAACGGATCGCATCGGCGCCATACTGCTCCAGTGCATCAAAAGGATCCACCGCATTACCCTTTGACTTACTCATTTTCTGCCCGTTTTCATCCTGGACATGCCCCAGAACGATAACGTTTTCATAAGGTGCCTTGTTAAATAAAAGTGTAGACTCCGCCATCAGCGAATGAAACCATCCTCTGGTCTGATCCACCGCCTCAGAGATAAACTGAGCCGGGAACTGCTGTTCAAACACCTCTTTGTTTTCAAACGGATAATGATGCTGAGCAAACGGCATCGCTCCGGAGTCAAACCAACAGTCAATCACCTCCGGTACGCGGTGCATCTCTTTCCCGCAACAGGGGCACTTGATGGTGATCTCATCAATATAGGGACGATGCAGTTCCACTTTCGCCGCCTCCGGATTACCGCTCTTCTCTGCAAGTTCGGCGCGGCTGCCGATAGACTCTAAGTGTCCGCACTCACACTCCCAGATATTTAACGGAGTGCCCCAGTAACGATTCCGGGAGATAGCCCAGTCCTGAATATTCTCCAGCCAGTTTCCAAAACGGCCTTTACCAATGGACTCGGGAATCCAGTTTACAGTATTATTATTTTTGATCAGGTCATCCTTCACCGCGGTCTCTTTGATATACCAGGACTCACGGGCGTAGTAAATCAGCGGTGTATCACAGCGCCAGCAGTGGGGGTACTCATGTTCAAACTTCGGCGCATCAAACAGCTTGCCCTCTTTATCCAGGTCTGTGATCACCATCGGATCCGCTTTTTTCACAAAAACTCCGGCGTAGGGGGTCTCCTCTGACATCAGCCCTTTGCCGTCCACAAACTGGACAAAAGGAAGGTCATACTTGCGTCCCACCTGGGCGTCGTCCTCACCGAACGCAGGGGCGATATGAACAATGCCGGTACCATCGGACATGGTAACGTAGGAATCACAGGTAACATAAAATGCTTTTTTGCCCTGTTTGTCAGCAGCTGTCTTCGCGCAGGCGAAGAGGGGTTCGTACTCTTTATACTCCAGGTCTTTGCCGCGAAAAGTCTCAAGGATGGTGTAACCCTTTGCAGCGATCCCGCTGTCTGCCGCGGCCTGCTCACCAGCTCCGGCAGCCACATTTTCGCCTGC
Organism: Lachnospiraceae bacterium; assembly: GCA_020860745.1. Lineage (GTDB taxonomy): Bacteria > Bacillota > Clostridia > Lachnospirales > Lachnospiraceae > Eubacterium_I. The sequence goes on from JAJBTR010000314.1 coordinate 5,531, forward strand.
TTCTAAGCCAGCGTCCTGTCCAGACTTGCCGGTCCAGTTATCATCCTCTTTCGCTGCAAATCTTCCCAATACCGTATCCAGCAGCGCCTCCGCCATATAATAGGTATAATCGTCGCCGGCTTTCACCTTCACATAGGTGTCATCCGGGTTCACACAGAGCGCCAGGTTGCTCGGCAGCGTCCACGGAGTCGTCGTCCACGCCAGAAAATAGGCATCCTCGCCCACCACTTTGAAACGGACAATCGCGGACCGCTCTTTTACCGTCTTATACCCCTGGGAAACCTCCGCCGTCGACAGCGGGGTGCCGCAACGCGGGCAGTAAGGCACGATCTTAAATCCCTTATAAAGCAGGCCCTTCTTCCAGATTTCGTTCAGCGCCCACCACTCCGACTCGATATAGTCGTCGTCATAGGTTACATAAGGATTGTCCATATCCGCCCAGAATCCGACTGTGCCGGAGAAATCCTCCCACATGCCTTTATATTTCCAGACAGACTCCTTGCACTGGCGGATAAACGGCTCGATACCATACTCCTCAATCTGATCCTTCCCGTCCAGGCCAAGCTTCTTCTCCACCTCCAGCTCCACCGGAAGCCCGTGGGTATCCCATCCCGCCTTACGCGGAACCATCTTCCCTTTCATGGTCTGATACCGGGGGATCATATCCTTGATCACGCGGGTCAGCACATGGCCGATATGCGGTTTGCCGTTCGCCGTCGGCGGCCCGTCGTAAAAAGTGTAGGTCTCGCAACCCTCTCGGTTTTCCATGCTTTTTCTGAAAATGTCGTTCTCACGCCAGAACTCTTCCGTCTTCTTCTCGCGGTCGACGAAATTCATGTTCGTTGAAACTTTTTCGTACATGTCGGTCTCCTTTTCTCCGCAGTGCCTACCCAAAACACTGCGTGTTTTTCGTTTTCCGGGCTTCGCCCTATCGCCAGGCAAAACCTCCTGTCTGCCGGTGAGCACGCTCCCCGCAGCCATGATTTTTGTCTGTCGGCACCCATCCCCGCAGTGCCCACTCAAAACACTCCGTGTTTTTCGTTTTCCGGGCTTCGCCCTATCGCCAGGCAAAACCTCCCGTCTGCCGGTGAGCACGCTCCCCGCAGCCATGATTTTTGTCTGTCGGCACTGCTCATTGCCTACGCTAAAAAGAAGCCCTCACCCGAAAAGGATGAGGGCATGTGCCATCATAAAACCACCTGTTCGAAAGTACGCGGTCTCTGTCTCTTTTTCGAAGCCGGATACTGCTCCCTGGTAACGGTGGGATTCCGTCAGTCTCTACTATGCGTCAATCAGCACCAATAGATGCCGGTTCCTTTCATACAAACTCCCGAGAGTCATTGTATTCGCACCCGGCTGTCCTGTTGTCTCGCATTTCGAAACTGCAGCTCAGAAGGGATCTTCAGCTGGAAATACTGATACCGGCTCACACCAACCCGGCTCGCTGAGAAGTTCTTTGCCAGCGTACTGTCTTCGTCATTGCTTTTTATAAATCATTTTTGCTTAAAAAACAAAAATTATAAGAGGTACAAAACTAAAAGTCAACCCAAGCCTGTGGCTTTTCTCCGCTTTCTGCTTCTTTTCCTACTTTACTGAATTATTTTACACACGCTCCAGTAAATCCTCTGCCCTGCACACAAGAGCTGCCGCCAGCTGAAACAAATACTCCGCCTGCGCTTTATTAATTTTTTTCTGACGCTGCTCGTACTGCTGGATTGTCCTTACAGGAACTCCGGACTGTTCCGCAAGTTCCTTTTGCGTAAGCCCTGCTTTCAGCCGCAATCGTTTCAGATTTGTTTCCGGCTGCGCCTTGCGATATAACTCGTCCATCCGATCTGAAAACTGACGGATATCCATCTCATGGTAGGGGGAATACAGCGCCTGAACCTCCACAATCGGAACACAGCGTGAAATCTCCTTAAAACTTAGCGCCGTCCTCCACTGATAATAGGCCAACGCCCACCCCGTCCAGTATTCTTCACTGCGCCCCGCGGCATACCGCGCGGAAATCTGTTCCCGCTTTTTACC
>JAJBTR010000126.1 GCA_020860745.1 Lachnospiraceae bacterium
CGGACTCGCCGGGTATCTCGCGGCGTCACTCTATTCTCTGAATCTCGCGTTTGGTGTTCTGCCGGCTATCCTGGCGCTGATTATGGGATTCCTGATTGTGTGTATGTGCTTCTTTGCCTTTGGTTATCCCCGCTTTCATGCGGCGCAGATATTCGGTACCTTTTTCGGGTTCTTTTACGTTGCGGTGATGCTTTCCTGCATTTATCTGACCCGATCCCTGAAAGTAGGAGCGTATCTGGTATGGCTGATTTTCCTCTGCTCCTGGGGCTGCGATACCTGTGCCTACTGTTTCGGAATGCTCTTCGGCAAACACAAAATGTCGCCGAAATTAAGTCCGAAGAAGTCTGTGGAGGGTGCGGTCGGCGGAGTGATCGGTTCCGCGGTGCTGACGTTGATTTACGGATTCCTTTTTAAGAGTTCTATGGGCGCGGATGTCCCGTATATTATGATGATGGTGGGAATCTGCACGGCGGGAGCGCTGATTTCCATGGTCGGAGATCTGGCGGCCTCGGCCATCAAGCGAAATTATGAGATAAAGGATTACGGGAAGCTGATTCCCGGCCACGGCGGGATACTGGACCGGTTTGACAGCGTGATTTTCACGGCGCCGATTATTTATTATCTGTCGCTGTATCTGATACCGATGGTACAAATCTGAGATGATTTGGCTGGCTGATCCGAGAAACGAAGAAAACAAGAAAATATAGTGTAATTCAGGCGATAATGTTACAGCAGAAAGCCGGATAAACAGGGAGCAGAATGGAGAGGAAGCATGAAAACGATAGCAATCCTTGGGTCCACGGGATCCATCGGAACGCAGACGCTGGATGTCGTGCGTCAGCATAAAGATGATTTCCGGGTGAGTGCGCTCTCGGCGGGAAATAATATTGAGCTGCTGGAGCGGCAGATACGGGAGTTTCACCCGATGCTGGTTTCGGTCGGGACGGAGGAAAAAGCAAAAGAGCTGCGGGTTCTGACCGCGGATATGCAGATAGAGGTCACATACGGTATGGAAGGACTTCTTGCTGTGGCGACACAGAGTGAGCCAGATATACTGGTGACGGCGGTGGTCGGTATGATGGGCATTCGCCCTACTATGGCGGCAATCCGTGCCGGAAAGGATATCGCTCTGGCAAACAAGGAGACACTGGTGACCGCGGGGCATCTGATCATGCCTATGGCGAAGGAATACGGAGTGAAGATTTTGCCGGTGGACAGTGAGCATTCCGCAATTTTCCAGTCCTGGCACGGGGAGAGAGCCTGTGGAAACGCGATTGATAAAATTTTGCTGACCGCTTCAGGCGGTCCGTTCCGCGGGAAAAAGCGGAAGGATCTGGAGACGGTGACGCTGGAGGACGCTCTCCATCATCCGAACTGGTCCATGGGGAGAAAAATCACCGTGGATTCCGCAACAATGGTGAATAAGGGCCTGGAAGTGATGGAGGCAAAGTGGCTGTTTGGCGTGGATCTCGATCAGATTCAGGTGGTGGTGCATCCCCAGAGCGTGATTCACTCCATGGTGCAGTATGCGGATGGCGCGGTGATTGCGCAGCTGGGCACGCCGGATATGCGGCTGCCGATCCAGTACGCGCTCTATTATCCGGAACGGAAATATCTGAATGAGGAGCGGCTGGACTTTTATCGTCTTGCCACACTCACATTTGAACAGCCGGATATGGAAACGTTTCAGGGGCTGAAGCTTGCGGTTGAGGCAATGAAGAAAGGCGGAAACATGCCGACTGTCTTTAATGCGGCGAATGAAAGAGCGGTTGCACTGTTCCTCGATCAGAAGATCCGGTTTCTGGAGATTGCGGAGCTGATCGGAGAGTCAATGGCGGACGCTGCCTTTATAGAAAATCCGGATCTGGAGGATATCCTGGCAACGGAGCAGGCTGTATATGAAAGGATTGCAAAGGTTGTTGCGGTAAATGGAAGTATATGATATAGACATATTATAAGGCTGTCGGAGTAAGATATTGATATATTCACGGCAACCGGAGGGATGCAGTGGCGATCCTGTCGGATTCGTCAAAGATCCGGAAGATAGGTCAGGGATAAATGAAGTAAGGGGAGAGAAAGGAAACAGGTAAAAATTTGATCGTAAAATATATTGTAGCTATTATTTTATTCAGCATAATCATACTTTTCCATGAATTGGGTCACTTTCTCCTGGCGAAAGCCAACAATATCCGCGTGAACGAGTTTTGTCTCGGCTTTGGTCCGACAATTATCGGTTTTACAAAAGGCGAGACAAAATATTCTCTCAAACTGCTTCCATTCGGCGGCGGCTGCATGATGGAGGGAGAGGACAGTGAAAGCGACGACGAGCGGTCTTTCCAGAAAAAATCCGTCTGGGCGCGGATCAGCGTGGTAGCTGCCGGACCCATCTTCAATTTTATCATGGCGCTGATTTTTTCTGTGATCATTATTGCCACCCTCGGTGTGATGACGCCGGTGGTCGGTGATGTCATGGAGGGGTATTCGGCGGAGGAAGCCGGTCTGCAGGCCGGTGACGAGATCGTAAAGATTGATAACAAAAATATTCATTTTTATAAGGAAGTCAGCATGTATTCCCTGTTTCATGAGGGCGAGACGGTTACCGTGACTTATCTGCGGGACGGGGAAACTTATTCGACGACGCTGACGCCGACGTATGATGAAGAGAGCGGCCGCTACCTGTACGGCATTTATGCCGAGAGTTCCTACACGAAATTCGGTCCGGCAAAAACTGTCCTGTATGGGATATATGATGTGAAATACTGGATTCAGTATACATTTAAAAGCCTGGAGATGCTGGTCACGGGGCAGGTTACGGTGAACGACCTTTCCGGACCGGTCGGCATTGTAAAAACCATCGGGGACACCTATGAGGAGAGCATGGCGGACGGGTATTTTTATGTATTCTTAAATATGCTGAATATCGGGATTCTTCTGTCGGCGAATTTAGGGGTTATGAATTTGCTGCCGCTTCCGGCACTGGACGGCGGGCGGCTGGTGTTCCTGTTTATCGAGGCGATACGGGGAAAACGCATCAGCGAGAATAAAGAGGGCATGGTGCATCTGATCGGACTGATGTGTCTGTTTGCGCTGATGATTTTTGTTATGTTTAATGATGTGAGAAAATTGTTCATATGACGATACCAGGGTCAAAATAAGAGATGAGTATAGGAGATTTTTGCGTGGCAACAGGAAAGGAAACAGGATATGCATACAAATGATTATTTTAAATATAAAAAGAGAGTGGTGGTGAAGATCGGTTCCTCCTCGCTTCAGCATCCTCGGACGGGAGATATGAACTATAACAAAATTGAAAAGCTGGTGCGAGAACTCTGCGATATCCGCAACCGGGGGATTGACGTGTGTCTGGTCAGCTCCGGCGCCATTGCTGTGGGGCGGAAAGCTCTCGGTTTGGCGGAGCGTCCGAAGGACAACGCTACAAAACAGGCCTGTGCGGCGGTGGGGCAGGCGCGGCTGATGATGATTTATCAGAAATTATTCGCAGAGTATAATCAGATGACAGCGCAGGTCCTTCTGACGAAAAATACGATGTTCCGGCCGACCTCCCGTGAGAATGCACATAACACGCTGGTGCGTCTTCTTGCGTTGGGGACGATTCCGGTCATCAATGAGAATGATACCGTGTCCACCTATGAGATGCAGTTTGGCGATAATGACACGCTCTCGGCGCTGGTGGCGTCACTGGTGGATGCGGATCTGGTGATCATGCTTTCGGATATCGACGGCCTTTATACGGACGATCCCAGAGAGAATCCGGATGCTAAGCTGATTGAGGTTGCGGAGGAAGTAGACGGTCACATAGACCGGATGGCCAAGGGGACAACGGGAAGCGATGTGGGAACCGGCGGCATGGCGACCAAACTGACCGCAGCCAAGATTGCGACGACCTCCGGCGCGGATATGCTCATTGTCAATGGGCAGGATGTGGGAATCCTACATGAGATTATGGAGGGGGACTTTCGCGGAACCTTATTTAAGGCACAGAAAAATACGGAATTTGATATCCAGAGCTTTCTGGAGAAGCATTAAAATATTGTGACTATTTGGGATGGTACTATGAACTTGTTTCGAAGCGAGCCTGATGATGTAAAGTGCGAAGCGTTTCGAAATGAACTTCCGTTTCAGGTTAGAAAATCTGTAGTGTTTTCTGATGATGAGACAGATAAAATTCAAAAATCCTGGTAATTATTAAGGAGTAAAAAAAGAATGACAGACGAAAAAATCGCCCGTATCAACGAGCTTTATCACAAATCAAAGGCGGAAGGGCTTACCGAAGCGGAGCAGGCGGAACAAAAAGAGCTCCGCGCGGAGTATATCGCGTCTTTTAAGCGCAATTTAAAAGCACAGCTGGACAATATCGATGTGAAAAACCCGGATGGCAGTATTGAAAATCTGGGTGAAAAGCATGCAAGGGAAAAGAAGAAATGATGTACAACTATGTAATGAGCGCAAGCGGCGAATTAGATCGTGATGAAATCACGATATAGTAAATGTGTGATCCAGACTTTTTAACACGGCTTCCGGCGACGCATCCTCCGCTTCCAGAAAATACAGCGGCTCATGCAGCGAGTTGAGGTCGTGCGCGTCGGAACTGCTGATCATTCTGCAGTTTTGTAAATAGGGATGTTCTTTCTGAAGACCGGGCCAGTCCGCCTGGTTTTTTACTTCCACACAGGAAAAGCGGCTATCGGGCGGAATAAATCCCAGGTTTCCCAGCAGGCTGGTGGTGGTTTTATTGATGTGAGCCGGAACCATGACGCCATGATGCTGTCGAACCAGATCATAGACGGCATCCAGCGGAATCATGGTGGCGGAGATCAGAAGTTTATCTTCCGTACCGCAGATCCGGTCAGAGGTGTCATAGATGATCTGATTTCCGAAAAAAGACGGTGTGTTAGGAATGTCCGGGAGCTGCGTGCAGACATAGCTGTCGAAAGCCAAAGCATCTGCAAGCGTGGGGAAATAGCAGAGCACATGAACTTCCTCCATGGTAGTGAGTTCCATACCAAAGAGGATGTGCATGCCGTATTCCTCCGCAGCCGCGGCAAACGCGGGACAGTTTTTGCAGGAAGAATGGTCTGTCACCGCGATTAAGTCCAGACCTATGATTTTTGCCATGCCCACGATGTTTGCCGGAGTCATATCGTCGTCCCCGCAGGGGGACAGGCAGGAATGGATGTGAAGGTCGTATGAGAGCTCAACCATGGATCTGCTGGTAAACGGCAAGCGCCATGTCAAAGATCGGCTTGTCAGTGCGGAGCAGGGTGATGTCCTGGGAGACGGCCTTTAATTTCATGTTGTCATCCGCGTTGGTGCTGCAGCAGAGAATGATGCAGGCACAATCCGCCAGCGAGGCAACAGCCAGCGTGTTCATATTCGCCATCACGGTGCACCAGGCACAGCCTTCCGGCGCATTGCCCATGGCGACGCTTAAAAGGTCGCAGCAGTAGGGCTCTGTAATCTCAGTATCCACGTCTCCGGAGTGGATGACTTCGAGTTGGTTGATTTCTATTAATTCTTTAACGGTCATAAAAGCTCTCCTTTTTAGAATTTTCAAATCAGTCATTGTAGAAGCAGATGAATAAATGGATTCTTTGATAGTTTACAATTTGTTTTCTGGTGAGTCAATGTGTTCCGGTTGAGAAAATTGCACGGAATTAAATACAAGTTATTTTATGCAGGGGTTAATATTATGTAGCCTCTTCCTCATCCGTCCCATCAATTACGTCAGGACATATCCCTTGTCAAAAAGATGCAATCCCCGATCGTCGCATCCCGGTTTGATGTGACGATATCTGTCGCCAGCGCCTTGCATGTGGGCGAGCCGCAGCAGCCGCAGTCCAGTCCGGGCAGGGCTTCCAGAATCGTCTCCACTTTTTCCATATTTTCCATACTCTCGAAAATGTTTTCACCCAGACGGTATACCGGTTCATAGGTGATGGGTTCCGACCAGCCGAAAGCGTTCAGGTCATGCTGTCCCAGAACATCAGAATCCGGCCGTGTGTCCGGTTCGTTCTGACTCATACGTTTGGTTTTAGTCTTCGCCAGGTAGGCATTTTCAACATTGAGGACGCCTCCGACGCAGCCGGCGCTGCAGGAATTCAATTCCACAAAGTGGAGCCCGCGTTCAAATTTTTCATCCTCCAGATCTTCCAGTACATGGATGACATTCTCGATGCCGTCCGCCGCCAGGTATTCGTTGGAGCGGATGCCGTATGCCTCGCCGCCGCTGATCGCCCAGCCTTTTCCGAGGCGGCCGGAAGTGCCGAGCGGCTGTATGTTTTTCTCCGCCTCTTTCATGTGAGAAAGGAGGATGGGATAGTAGTCCTTGATACCGATGACCCGGTCCACGTTGCTTTTTTCCAGTCCCAGAGGTGCGCGGGTAAACGCGACCTTGGATGGGCAGGGGGAGATAAAGACAATGCCGATCTTTTCACTGGGAAGTCCGGTTTTTTCTATGGCGCGCTCTCTGGCAAGCTGCGCAGCCGCTTCCATGGGCGGAAGAATCGGCAGCATGTGGTCGATCAGATTGGGAAACCGTACGCGTATCAGCCGCTCAATCGTAGGACAGGCGGTACTGATCAGGGGCCATTGCTCAGGGTGGGCGGTTATGTACTCCCGCGTGGCTGCTGAGACAATCTCTGCCCCCGCACTGACTTCAAACACATCGTCAAAGCCGGAGAGCAGGATGGCCGTCAGTATGATATTTACATCCTCCATCCGGTTAAACTGGCTGTAGAGTGCAGGCGCCGGCAGGGCGACCAGCCAGGAAAATTCGGATCGGATGTTCTCGAACTGGTCGCGCCGGCAGCGCTTTGCATGGTGCGGGCACTGTCTGGTGCATTCGCCGCAGTCGATGCAGAATTCCGGTATGATGGATGACTTCCCGTTCCGGATGCGTATGGCCTGTGTGGGACATCGCTTCAGGCAGGAAAAACAACCGATGCACCGGTCTTCCTGTAAGTATACAGAGTGATAAAATTTATTCATAATACTCCTCGGTTAAAAATTGATCCGCATGGTGACGGTGGTGCCGACGTCAAGCTCGGTATCAATATGAATCTCATCTGATGATCGTTTCATGTTCGGAAGTCCCATTCCGGCTCCAAAGCCGAGAGAGTTTACCTCGTCGTTTGCCGTGGAAAATCCCTCCTGCATAGCCTGGCCAATATCCGGAATGCCCGGACCGACATCCTTTAAGACCATGAGAATCTGATTCGGGAAAATGTCGACGTCGATCACACCTCCGTTGGCATGAATCACCATATTAATCTCGCCCTCATAGATGGCGATGGCGCATCGGCGGATAATATCCGGCGGAAGATTCATCTGTTTTAGTTTTTGCTTTAACTTGCTGCTGGCCTCCCCCGCGCGGGTAAAGTCTGTGCTGTCTACCTGATATTGGTAATGGATGCGGTTAATCTTAGTAGCCCCTTTCCTCATAGAGCCTTCCGCAGGCGGCGAACATGCGCAGATCGGAGGGGTGCAGGTTAATGCCGCGGGCCTCTG
>JAJBTR010000265.1 GCA_020860745.1 Lachnospiraceae bacterium
GATGAATCTGGTTTTGCAGAAGTTTTGTGAGTATTTTGAGGATATTTACGCGGATGCGGATGGGAAATTCATTGAGGAAAATGGTAGAAGAATATTTCTGATTTTTCTGAAACCGATTATAAACGGACATGGCAATTATTATATTGAAGCACAGACACGGAATATGAAACGAACGGATGTCGTCATTGATTACAGAGGGAATCCGTTTGTTCTGGAGATGAAGATTTATCACGGTCAGGAATATAACCGGCGCGGTGAGGAGCAGCTGCTGGAATATATGGATTATTATCATCTGCAGAAGGGGTATATGCTGAGCTTCAATTTTAATAAGAAGAAACAGACGGGTGTGAAGCGGATTGCGGTGGGAGACCGGGTGATTGTGGAGGCGGTGGTTTAAAAATACTCCGTGAGGATGTACCCACGGGGAGAATCTGCTGCATTTTTTTAAAAAAACAGGTTTGACAGCTTGACATTTTTCCCTGGCACGCCAAAATAACGATACGAAAACAGAAAACAAAACAAATCCGAATACATTTGCGGCATTATTGTAGCAGATGTATTTTTGGTGTCCGAAAATAGATTGATAACTGCACGGAAAACATCATTCATGGACTGGCGGGCATGCATGAAAACGACCTTACAGGTTAGGCAGATTAGAAAAGAGGAGAGACGAAAATGAAACAGTTTATGGTAAAACCGGAAATATACCGCTATGACACAGCGAAAGCATTCGCAGAGGAATTTCACATTGGTAAAGATGACCTGGTCATCACAAATGAATACATCTATCAGCCCTATTTCGGCGCACTGAATCTGGAATGCGAAGTGATCTGCCAGGAAAAATACGGCGCGGGGGAGCCTTCCGATGACATGGCGGAGGCGATTTACAAGGATATCAAGGGCAATCCGAAGCGGATTATCGCCATCGGCGGCGGTACGGTTATAGACATCAGTAAGCTCTTTGCGCTGAAGAATGTGTCCCCGATTCTGGATCTCTATGACGGGAAACTGGAGATTGTCAAGGATAAGGAACTGATTCTGGTGCCGACCACCTGCGGCACCGGTTCCGAGGTGACCAATATCGCGATTCTGGCACTGAACAGCCGCGGCACGAAGAAGGGTCTGGCGGTGGACGAGATGTACGCGGACAAAGCGGTTCTGATCCCGAAGAAGCCGCTGCATGAGTACGGCGTCACAGAGCAGGATCTGGCGGACTTTACCGAGTCCGTCATGGTGAATCAGGGAAGACTGATGGCGAATAACTTCGTGGAGCTGGATAAGGACAGGGTGTACAAGATTTATAAGGAACTCTGGTAAAATATGAATCCCAATTTTGATAGATATGATAGACGCCATGCGGGTATATTCAGTCAGAATATACCCGCATGGCAGTTTTATGCAAAAATAAATTCATGCTTTGGATTTGCATAATTTTTGCATGGGAGGATTGGTATATCAGTCAAAAATACGTAGAAAACTCCTGATCTGCAACGCCAGTTGCAGCTGAAATATCTCATTTCCGTCATCAAAATCCAGATCAAGCAGTTCCCGGATTTTGTTAATCCGGTAATTGACCGTGTTCCGGTGACAGGACAGTGCGTCGGCGGCTTTTGCCAGATGGCGGTCATATTTTAAATAGGCTTCCAGAGTTTCCAGATAGTTTCCCCCGTGTGAGGCATCGTAGTCTTCCAGTAAGCCCAATTGTCTGCGGTAATATTCCCGCAGTGTGTTACGATCCCGCGCTTCGAGCAGGACAGAAAAACAGCCCAGATCGTCAAAGCGGAGGCAGTGGTTATTCCTGGGCACTGTTTGTGCGCTTTCCTTGTTTCCTGCACTTCTGACGGAGCTCGATTCGACTGCGATCAGCTCCGCGATGTGTGTTTCGGCAGCTGCAGCCGCTGCATTGTGCCATATGATGACAAATTGTCCTTGGTATTCAAACAGGACGAAATTAAGATTCCGGCCGGAAGGACAGAACGTGGCGGCTCGGCGGAGCAGGCGGTCGCACTGGTCAGGTGCTTCCGGTGCGCAGTCCGCAGAGATGGCGGCCGCGGTATAGGAATCGGACAGCATGCAGGAATAACTTTCCAGGACCTTTGCTGCCCTCATCGGCAGCTCGTCTTCCTGAAGAATGGACAGAAAAGCGTTTTCGATGTTATATTTCCGCTCCCGGTACGCAAAAATCCGGTTGCAGTAGGTCTGTGTCAGATTTGACAGATGAATTTCCCAGGGGACGGTCAGCAGCGGAAAGTGGTACTGGTCGCACAACGCTGTCACTTCCGGGGAAATATCTTCTTCCATAATATATTTTCCGGTATTTAAGATCAGTCCGCTGGTCTCTTTTTCGATCAATGCATTTATGAAAGCTGTCAGCCAGTTTTCCCCAAAGGAGGAAGCAAAACCGGTGCTGATCACCAGTTCGTCTCTCTCCAGAAAAGAGGTGTTGCCGATGTCCTCGGCGATGTAGAACCAGTTGACAATCCGATCCATACCGTTTTCTCCGGCGATCAGTTTCATCTTGTATTGTTGTTTCGTGTCGCTGTAGAGATCGCTTACTAATATGGGCATGCGTGTACCATCTTTCTTAACATTTTTTATGAGGTTTCGGAATGTGTATGGAACTATAATTATTGCACTCAGGGTCTCCTGTTTTCGGTATTTCCTATTGTAACAGGATTGATTTGTGCTGACAACATAAAAAACGGTGGAAAATTTGGGCTGAAAACCTATTTTGTACCGGATGCGATTGTAATATAATACAAACATCGGCAAAGGGGTCGGAGGAGGATTCCTTTGCCCTTTTTGTTTTCATGTATCGTATCGTTATGAAATTAAAAAAGCGGCAGCCGCAACACGAACTAATGAGTGCAAACGAGGAAAGTACATGCTGGCATGTATTTGACGGGTGACGAATTGGATCATGAATCACAGATTCATGATATAATCACGCATCGTGTCCCGGCAGCGCAAATCTGAAAAACAGGAGGAGCAGACAATGTTGAGAACTGATTTACCGCAGATCATCACGGAGACTGTGCCGGGACCGAAGGCGCAGGAGATGATCGCCAGAAGAAAGGCGGCGACTCCGTCTGTTATCGGATGTATGTATCCGGTCGTCATTGAGCGCGGCGAAGGCGCTATGATCGAGGATGTGGATGGCAACAAGTTCCTGGACTGGATCGGCGGCGTCGGCGTTTTGAATATCGGATTTTCCCAGCCGGAGGTTGTGGAAGCAGTGAAAGAACAGGCGGACAAGTATTTCCACGGTATGTTTAACATCGTGACCCATGAGGGGTACGTGGCTCTGGCGGAAAAACTGTCACAGATTGCCCCGGTAAAGGGCGATAAAAAGAAAGCGTTTTTCGCAAACAGCGGTGCGGAAGCGGATGAGAATGCGGTGAAAGTAGCCAAAGCTTTCACAAAGAGAAACAATATTATTGTTTTCTCCGGCGCATTCCACGGACGCACTCTTCTGACTATGTCCATGACATCCAAGAAAGCTTACGCTGTCGGCATGGGACCATTCCCGGACGGTATTTACCGTGCAACTTTCCCGTACTATTACCGTAATCCGGAAGGCATGCCTCAGGAGGCAGCCTGCGATTACTATATCAAATCTATTAAGGATGTGTTCGAACAGTGCGCTCCGGCCAACACCATCGCAGCCATCGTGGTGGAGCCGCTGCAGGGTGAGGGCGGATTTATCCCGGCTCCGATCGAGTGGATCAGGGCGGTTCGTCAGATCTGCGATGAGAACGGCATCATGCTGGTAGCCGATGAGGTGCAGAGCGGATTCTGCCGGACAGGCCGGATGTTTGCCTCCGAGTATTGGGCGGAGACGGGCGTGCAGCCGGATATCATTGCAACGGCAAAATCCATTGCAGCGGGCGTACCGTTCTCCGCGATCATTGCCCGCGAGGAGATCATGGAGGCGCCTGCGCCGGGAACCATCGGCGGCACATACTGCGGCAACGCGCTGGCCTGCGCAGCATCCTTAAAGACCATCGAGATTATGGAGCGGGATCATCTGGCAGACCGGTCTCTGGAAAATGGTAAGGATGAGCCCCCGGAAACATCAGTTTTCCCGGGGGTCATTGCTTTTTACCCCTTTTTTGTGGTAGGATAAGAGTACGTGAGCATGAGGGAGGTGCAGTGTGATGTTTGAACTGATTATTATCATTGTTGTGATTGCCGCGTTTGTTTTTTCCCGTTCGTCGAAGAGAAAAGCCGCGGGAGATGCACGAAAGAAAAATGATGTCCAGGGGAAGAACCTTTCTTCTGAGTCATTTGGTGCGGGGACGGATACAAAGCTGTCTCATGTTAAACAGGCAAAGCCGAATCAGCCGAAGCCGGGAACCAGGACGGCAAAGCCAAACAAACCAAAGCCGGGCACCCGGACAGCGAAACCGAATACGCCGAAGCCGGAGCAAACCCGGAGAAAGCCGGAACAGCCTGCGGATAAGAATCAGAAAGCGCGCTATCAGGCGTACAAAGAAGCAAAGCAGAGCGGTCAGAGTGCATCGGCGTTTGCACAGCAGATGTATGTGGATGACATCCTGGAATCCGCACGTGAAAACACCCGGGAAGTGCAGATTGACAATGACATGGATACCATTGAGATCGGCGACCTGTTGGAGAAGGTGCAGAAGAATATTGTCATGGGACCGGACGACACCCTGAAATTCCAGCGGGATTTTCTCGCGGAGGGAATGGATTTTCTGAACCGATGCACCGCGATGCCGGAGAATTAGATATAAAATAAACCAGCTGCTCATGCAGTCAGGCAGCAGAAAAGAGGGATTGAAAATGGCGCAGGGAAATCCTATGCCGGGAGAGAAGTATCTCCACTTTAAGAATCGTATGTATCAGGTGATAGCGGTGGCATATCACTCAGAGACAATGGAACCGTATGTGGTTTATCAGGCACTGTATGGAGATTTTAAAACCTATATCCGGCCTTATGGCATGTTTGTCAGTGAGGTGGATCATGAAAAATATCCGGATGTGAAGCAGAAGTATCGTTTTCAATATATGCCGGAAACGCGATGGGGAAACTCATCGGAATGCGGTGTTTCCGGAGCGGGAGCAAGATCTGCGGAAATAAATGGGAAGGAACGGTCCAATTCGGATGTACCGGTAAAAGCTGACGTGAAAACACAGTTCGATGCAGGACAACAAATGAATTCCGCAACAGAGAAACAGTTCCCGGCAGGAGTACAGGTGAAAAATGCGGAGGAGGAACAGCGTCCGCAGCGTGTACTGAAGGTTTTGAGGGCAGGGGAAAAAAGAAAGGATTCGCCGGATGCTCCGGTTTCCACTGCAGAAGAGCCGGAGGAAAAAATGAACCCCTGGCTGGAAAAATTCCTTGACGCGAAAGGGTTCGAGGAAAAGTACAGGATTGTCTGCGATATGTAGAGAGATATCACGGACCGTCTGATTGACGATATAGCGGTGGTCATGGATCTGGCCATCCCGGAGGGAGATCTGATCGATCGCTATGGGCAGTTGAAATACTGTATGCGTACCAGGCAGAAGTATGAGATGGGGCGGCTGCGCTAGTGTGACACACTGGAAGAGGGGAGAAACCATAATGTTCAGAGATATGAGAAGATGCAAACAGTTGATTTCTGACAATGAGTGTCGGGAAATTTTAAGGTCTGAAAAAAGAGGCGTATTATCCGTAATCGGTGATGATGGTTATCCATATGGTGTCCCAATCAACTTTTATTATGATGAGGATGAAAATATTCTGTATTTTCACGGTGCAAAACAAGGGCACAAAATAGATGCAATAAAAAACTGCGGTAAGGTAAGTTTTACAACGTGGAACAGCGGCTTACAAAAAGACGGTGACTGGGCATTCTATATTACAAGCGTCATTGTGATGGGAACAGCTGAACTTGTAGATGATTATAATGTCATTTATGTGTAAATAAATAATCTTTGAGATAAATATTAGCCGTCTAAAGAGGAAATAGAAATGGAATGGAACAGAGATGGAAAGAATGTTCAGATGATTGCTGTTCGCATTCAACACATGGCTGGTAAAATTGTGCATGAAAAATGAGCGCGCAGAAGTGTCGCAGAGCGACACTTTTTAGAACGGATTCCGAAAAAGTCAGGGTTCATGATACCCATACCGGCTGATATAGCTGTTATGGTAGATTTCACAGTAGGTGACATCCTCAGCAAACCACTCCGGAGGGACAAAATCATTTGCTTCCTCCACGGTGGGGAATTCAACCTCAGCAAGGATCAGAGGTGCAACCTCCCCCTCGAAGATATCCAGCTCAATGGTGTACTTTCCGAACGGGATACAGTATCTCTTTTTAGAAATGTAGATTCCGTCGGCCTTGGGT
This sequence comes from Lachnospiraceae bacterium, assembly GCA_020860745.1. GTDB lineage: Bacteria > Bacillota > Clostridia > Lachnospirales > Lachnospiraceae > Eubacterium_I. The sequence continues at coordinate 6,360 of JAJBTR010000265.1, forward strand.
TTCAGGTGTTCATAAGCTTCCGCTGTCAGTGGGAGGTTGTACTCCTCGCGGCTCAGCATACCGCCGGATTTGTAAGTCAGGATATAATCGTCGTCCTGCCGGCGGATGCGGATGACCGGACCGGTGCAGAGATAGCCCTGTTCGATCTGGTGGCAGGGGTAAGCGGACAGGTTTTCCGGCAGTCGGGATATTAAAAATTTGCGTTCGATTTCCATAGTTAGCCTCCGGTGTTTTTTATCATTACAACGACACTTTTATTGTAAATCAAAACAGAAGAAAGGAAAAGAGGAGAATATGAAAAAAATAGCAGTTTTTGTTGTGGATGGCGTGGAGGAAGTAGAATGTCTGACTACAGTGGATTTTTGCCGCCGGGCAGGCATTGGGGTGACGACCGTGTCCGTGACCGGGCAAAAGCAGGTACTCGGCAGCCATAATATCACATTTATGACAGATGTACTTTACGCAGATGTTGATTTTGCTGATTTTGACGGCGTTGTCTATCCTGGCGGTCCCGGCACCGGGGCATTGGGTGCAGCGAAGGGTACGCGTGCACTGGCGGAGCAGTTTTTAAAGGAAGGAAAGCTGGTGGCAGCGATCTGTGCGGCTCCGGGTATGTTATCCGAGACCGGGCTTTTAAAGGGGAAGACAGCGACCGGATATCCGGGCTGCAAGCCGGAGGGCGGAGCGCTCTGGACAGAAAATACGACGGAGACAGACGGCAATCTGATCACCGGAAAGGGACCCGGCGCGGCACCGTATTTTGCGCTGGCAATCATCCGGTATCTTCTGGGGGAGGAAGCGGAAAAGCAGATTCACATGTCAACGATGATGCCGTAACTGTTTTCAGGCACTTAAGGATGGAATCTTGCGTAAAAGGGCAAAATTCCTATTTCGGTTTATCCGGGTCAGGATTATGTTGCCGCACACGGGACAAAGCGTATTTGGGTCTCATAAGATGATAAAGAGAAAGGCCGCGCCTGCGGAACATGCAGATCCGGGCGCAGCCTTTTCTTTTTCCCTGGAAAGTTTTTTTCTGCTTTCACAGTGATTTTCATTTTCTCTTTCTGTGAGAGATTCAGAAAAGCGGATATCCGATGCGGGAGATTACTCCTGAGAGGACATCTGCTCCTCCTGCTTCCTGATCATTTTTCTGACCATCTC
>JAJBTR010000221.1 GCA_020860745.1 Lachnospiraceae bacterium
TTTTTTATTGCTATTCGACAGATTTTTTGTTATTATGTTAGCCAAGTAAGGAAGTGATGACATGAAGATCGAAAAATTAAATGAACATCAGATTCGCTGCACGCTCACGCGGGAGGATTTAGCTGCCCGGCATATTAAACTGAGCGAGCTGGCATATGACTCCGAGAAGACGCGGGCGCTTTTCCAGGATATGATGACACAGGCCTCCATGGACTTCGGCTTCGAAGCGGAGGACATCCCGATCATGGTAGAAGCTATCCCCCTTTCCTCGGAAAAAATTGTACTGATCATAACCAAAGTGGATTCCCCCGAGGAGCTGGATACCCGTTTCTCAGAGTTTTCACATTTTTCTGACTTAGGAGAACCGGATAATTCCGATGAGGATTCCGATGATCTTCTGGCTGGTATTCCCTCAGAGCTCAGCAATATCCTGCGCCAGTTGAAGCAGGAAATTGCAGCCGCAGTCGAAGACGGCGAACCGGAGCCGACAGCAGAGACCCCCACAGACCTGACCTGCCTGTTTACATTTACAGACATGGAGGCAGCGATTTGTCTTTCACACGCGATTGACCCGGCATTCCGCGGCAAGAGTTCCCTCTATAAAGATCCGGGCTCCGGCACTTATGCCCTGTTCTTACATCAGGGAGTTCACACCACCATGGAGTTCAGCAGGATTATCCTCGCAGCATCCTCCTATCTGGAAAAGGAGAAGTGTGTTCCGGCCACAGAAGCGTTTTACCGGGAGCACGCACAGACGATTCTTCCCAAAAAGGCGGTGTCTACGCTGGCTCAGATATAAAGCGGGTCATACCTGCCGGATCCGCATATCGGGTGAATGCGCAGATAGTATGCAGGACAAATCATACTTTCCGGCAACAGAAATCCCCCACCGGAAGCTTCCTTTCCATCTGTGGGGGATTATTCTGCTTTTTCACGCCAGATGCACCAATGCCATCAGATACATGTCTTCGCGGACATCCGTAAAGACCTGTCCTTTCGGATCTATCCCGGCAGCGGTGCTATGCAACTACCGCATTCAGACGTGCTACAAGCTCGTCCGCTTCAAGACCATGCACCATAGCGGCCTCACCGATCGTCTCCATCTGGGAAGACGGGCATCCGAGGCAGTGCATACCGATACCAAACAACACTTCCGCAATATCATCAATATGATCCTGATCGCGAAGCAGTTCTCCGATCATAGTGTCCTTCGTAATCTCTGCCATTAGAAATTCCTCCTTTATTTTGCTAAACGTAGTAGTAGTATAATACCATTTTGCCGGGATTGCAAACCTTTTATGCTTTTTTAAACTTTGAACTGTTTAAAGTACTCATAGATCGGCGGCGCCGCTTTCCGGACATTTACCGGCTTCATGTCTTTATTCAGGAAACAATGGGATGTACTCCCTGTCGCACGCAGGACGCCATCCTCGCCGACGATCCGGTAGCTGACAAAAAACCGAAGCCCGTCAAAACGCTCTATCTTTGCCATAATTTTCACCGTCTCGCCGTATCGGGTGGCCTGTTTATATTCGCATGAGGCGGACAGCACCGGAATGATAACGCCGTGCGCTTCCATATCATCATAAGCGAGACCCACTTTTGCCAGAAAATCCAGCCGTACCTCTTCCATCCACCGGATATAGTTGGAATGGTGGACGATCTGCATGGCATCTGTCTCATAGTACTGCACTACATGCTCATATGTGTGTGTCCCACACGCCTCATTCTCGCTATTCATAATAATCTCCATTCCACCGCCTTTCAGTTAGCGGCACAAATAGTAATGAAAGAACTACTTTCTTTTACGTAACGATTCACCATCCAGATTCCATTACAGTTCCTTCTCACACAAATCCAACGCAGATGCGATGACTGCATCCATATCGTAATACCTGTATTCCCCGAGACGTCCGCCGAATACGACGCGTTCCTCCCGGTCTGCCAGCGTCTTGTACTGCGCGTAAAGCGCGGCGTTTTTCTCATCATTGACCGGATAATAGGGTTCATCACCGGGCTTCCACTCCGAACTGTACTCCCGGCTGATCACCGTCTGGGGAATGGGCTCTCCCTCCTCATTCTTTCCAAACTCAAACCATTTGTGCTCGATGATCCGCGTCCACGGGGTCTCACGGTCTGTGTAATTGATCACTGCGTTGCCCTGGAAATTCTCCATATCCAGGATCTCCGTTTCAAACCGCACGGAACGATACTCCAGATATCCCAGACGATAACCGAAGTACGCATCGATGGGGCCGGTATAAACGACCCGGTCTGCCAGGGCATCCAGCGCCTCCTTCTGCTCCAGATAATCGGTATCCAGACGGACCTCTATCCCCTCCAGCAGCCGATCGATCAGCTTTGTATAGCCCCCGATGGGGATTCCCTGATAGAGCGCGTTGAAATAGTTATTGTCAAAAGTAAGCCGCACCGGCAGTCTCCGGATAATAAAGGACGGCAGATCCTTACAATCGCGTCCCCACTGCTTCTCGGTATACCCTTTCACCAGTTTTTCATAAATATCGGTTCCGACCAGGCTGATGGCCTGCTCCTCCAGATTCTGCGGCTCTGTGATGCCCGCAGCGCGGCGCTGCTCCTCAATTTTCGCAGCCGCCTCCTCCGGCGTCGTCACTCCCCACATACGGTTAAACGTGTACATATTAAAAGGCAGGGAATACAGCTCTCCGTGATAATTAGCCACCGGGGAGTTGGTATAGCGGTTAAAATCCGCCACAGACGTGACATAGTCCCAGACTTTTTTATTGTTGGTATGGAAAATATGTGCGCCGTACTTGTGCACATTGATCCCCGCCATCTTTTCCGTATAAATGTTCCCGCCGATGTGAGATCTCTTGTCAACTACAAGCACGTTTTTTCCCGCCTGCATCGCCTGATGAGCGAAAACCGCACCGTATAACCCCGAACCGACAATCAGATAATCGTATTTCATAAAAACCTCCGTATGATGTAATGATTCAGAGCTTAATTCTGAATCATCACCCGTATTTCTTTACTGCCAGTAACAGTATAACATGATGTCCTGCCATTTCAAATGCTCATTTTCAGAACCGATGTCCTGCACATGAAGATAGTTACTGTTCACAGACAATGTGTGAGCGTAACACGCTCAGCAGCAGCGGATGCGGACCCAGTCTGCAATCGTCGCAATAAACTCTGAGTTCGTTGGTCTTCCGCGGCTGCTTTTGATAGTGTACCCGAATATCTCATCCATAACATCCGATCTGCCTCTGTCCCACGCCGTCTCAATGGCATGGCGGCTCGCGCGCTCCACTCTGCTGACACTTGCCTGATATTTTTGCGCGATAGCGGGATACAACACTCCCGTAACAGAATTCAACACCCTGATGTCCTCCACAGACAACAGCACCGCATCCCGCAAATACCAGTAACCGCGCAGGTTCACGGGGACGCCCAGCTCGCGAAACAGCAATGTCGTCTCCTCCAGGACTGCTTCCCTGCGCAATATATCCGCTCTGTCTTCCGTAATCATAACGTTCCCTCCGTCCTATCATCGTTTCTTCTTTCATTATAAACGATAGCCGGAGAACGTCCCACCCTTTCGCGTTCCTAATTTTGGCACTACATAGTTACGATTGCGCATGGGAGTGGAATGCTGTGAATAGTAGTTTGTTTACAGATCCTTAAAATGAAACTGCTTCGCCCCGGACGCATAGTCCGCCACAATCTGTCCCTGCCCATATAGTTTATATTTGCAGCTTAAGAGCCCGTCCAGCCCGACCGGTCCGCGCGCGTGGATTTTCCCGGTGCTGATGCCGACCTCCGCGCCAAACCCATACCGATACCCATCGGCAAAACGGGTGGAGCAGTTCTGATACACCCCGGCAGAATCCACCAGATTCATAAACTGCTCCGCTGCGGCAGCATTTTCCGTCACAATACAGTCTGTATGGTGGGAACCATAATAATTGATATGATCGATGGCCTCCTGCATATCACTGACTGTTTTTACCGAGAGAATATAATCCAGATACTCCGACGCATCGTCAGCTTCCGTCGCCGGCGCACAGTCGATCAGGTCAGCAATCTCCCGGCTGCCCCGGATCTCCACCTGCTTCTCATCCAATGCCGCCTTCAGCCTGGGCATCAGCTCCGCCGCCACATCGCGGTGGGCCAGCAGCGTCTCCACGGCATTGCAGGCCGAGACATACTGGGTTTTCGCGTCAAAAATAATCGGCACCGCCCTGTCCAGATCCGCATCCTTATCCACATAGATATGGCAGATGCCGTCCGCATGCCCCATGACAGGAATTTTCGTATTATTCATGATATACTGCACAAAAGCGTTGGACCCCCGCGGAATCAGCAGGTCTACCGACTCATGGCACTCCAGCAGCTCCGTAATCTCAGACCGTGCCTCCAGCTGCATCATGCAATACTCCGGCAGCCCGCTCTCGCGCACCGCGCCGTAAATAATCTCAAACAGTTTTTTATTGGTCCGCAGCGCCTCGCTGCCGCCCTTTAAAATCACGCAGTTGCCGCTCTTGATGCAAAGCGCGGAGATCTGAATCAGCGCATCCGGCCGCGCCTCAAAGATCACGCCGATCACGCCGATGGGGCAGGTCACTTTCTCCAGCACCAGACCCTCGTCAAGCTCCCTCTTAAGCTGCGTCTGAAACAGCGGATCCTGCATGGCAACCAGATCCCGGATTCCGGCGATCACATCCCGCATCTTCCCCTCATCAAATTTCAGCCGCTTTAAGATCGGACCGGGGACGCCGTCCTGCCTGGCCTGCTCCATGTCTGCGCGGTTTGCCGCAAAAATCTCCTCCTGGTGAGCGAGCAGCGCTGCACTCACCGCCTCCAGCGCGGCATTCCTCGTCTCTCCCGCAGTCGCCGCCAGCTTCGGCGACGCCAGTTTTACCAGTTTCATTTCTTCCCGTATTGTCATTTTCTTCCTCCTCTTCGCCCTTTTCTCATTCTTGTATTTCTAATATTCCGGTACATTTCCCGAAGCCGCTCCACACACCAGGTCAAAAGCCGCAGAACCGGCTCCGTCGCGATGGAAAATACCACAAACAGCATAATACATTTCACGGACATCCCCGTGATGGCAAACAGGTTCGGAAAAAAGATACTGCTGAACAATAGTCCTCCGATGCACCCGAACCAGATCCCCCACTTTGTGCGGTTCATCGGCGATGCTATTTTTAAGAGAACCATAAATCCCACGATGGCAAGCAGCATTGTCGCCGCCGTGGAGATATCATTCTCCGCCACGCCGAATACCTGCCCGAAAATCACCAGCGCCCCGACTGCAATAAAATCCGTGAGGCCCGCCGGCAGCGCCTTGACAAAGACATTCGGCAGGAAATGTCCCTTAATCTCGTTCTTATTCGGCTGGAGCGCCAGGAAGAACGCCGGAATCCCGATCGTGAACAGGCTGATCAGAGAAACCTGCGCCGGTTCCAGCGGGTAAGTGATAATCAGTGCCGCTGAGAACAGGGACATTAAAAAGGAAAATATATTTTTCACTAAAAACAGACTGGCGGAACGCTGGATATTGTTGACCACCCTGCGCCCCTCCATGACCACTTCCGGCATGCAGGAAAAATCGGAATCCAGCAGCACCACCTGCGCCACCTGCGCCGCCGCCTCGCTGCCGGAGGCCATAGCGACACTGCAGTCCGCATCCTTCAGCGCCAGCACATCGTTCACGCCGTCTCCCGTCATGGCGACCGTCCGCCTCTGGCTTTTCAGCGCCTTGACAAACTGCCGCTTCTGCGCCGGAGTCACACGGCCAAACACGGTATATTCACGGACAGCCCGGTCAATATCCTCTTTCGTCACCAGAGTGCGGGCATCAACCCACCGCTCCGCCCCCGCGATCTTTGCCTCCTTCGCGGCCTCGGACACGGTCAACGGATTATCGCCGGAAATCACCTTAATCTCCACGCCCTGCTTTGCAAAGTAGGAAAACGTCTCCGGCGCTTCCTTCCGGACCGGGTTGGAGAGAAGGACGTACCCGAGAGGCACCGCCCTGTCTGTCAGCGGTTCCCCGGTGATTTCGCCCTCATACCGGGCAAACACCAGCACGCGGTATCCCCTCGCTGTATAGGATTCAATTTCTTCCTGATACTCCGCAAAACAATCGCGCAGGACAAACTCCGGAGCGCCAAGCACATGGGCTTCCTCCTCATAGGTCACTCCGCTGTATTTGACTGTAGAGGAAAATGGCGTCACTTTCGCAGGCGTTCTGCCTGTTCCCTGCGCAAACGCCGCCTTGACCGCCTCCATCGTAGCGTTGTCATTACTCATTGCCGCGGCAAAATCACCCAGGAACCCTGCCAGCTCTCCCTGTTTTTCGGCATCATATCCCTTTGCCGCAATCAGATCTCTGACCTCCATGCGGTTTTCGGTGATCGTTCCTGTCTTATCTACACAGAGCACGTCCACCCGAGCCAGGGTCTCAATACTCTTCATATCATGCAGAAGCACACCGCGCTGCACCAGACGCACCGCGCTCACCGCCAGCGCCACGCTGGCAAGCAGATACAGTCCCTCCGGGATCATCCCAATCAGCGCCGCCACCATGGAAGTTACGCTGTCCGCAAAGCTTTCCTGATTATAAATATAACCTTGCCAGAACAAAATGATGCCGATCGGAATCAGAACGATGCCGGCAAAAACCAGGAGCCGGTTTAACGCACGGATCATCTCGGACTGCTCGCCTTTTTTCATGGACTTCGCTTCCAGCGTCAGCTTCGAGATATAGGAATCCTCCCCCACACCGGTCAGACGGGCAAAACACTCGCCGGAAACAATATGACTGCCCGAGATCAGCGAATCCCCGCACCCCTTTATGATTTCATCCGTCTCACCGGTCAGAAGCGCCTCGTTTACCTTGACCTCGCCCCGAACCACCTCCGCGTCCGCACAGATCTGATTTCCCGCGCGGAACAGGACGATGTCGTCCCGCACCAGCTTTTCCGTCGGCACGAAGCCGGGCTTTCCTTCCCGCACAACCGTCGCTTTCGGCGCGTTCAATACGTTCATCTTCTCCAGTTCATTTTTGGCATGGACTTCCTGAATGATGCCGATCAGCGTGTTGACAATAATAATCGGCAAAAACGTCAGATCCCGGAATGACCGGACGACACACAGAAGGATTGCCAGAATGATAAAAATCAGGTTAAAATAAGTGCAGATATTCTCCCTGATAATGTCGCCGGTGGATTTCAGGGACGAGTCCACCGCATGATTGTCCCACCCTCGCGCCATGCGCTCGGACACCTGCTCCCGCGTAAGGCCCTGCCGGTAATCTGCCAGAACAGGCTCCACCGGTCTCCTTACGCGCTCCGTCTCCTGCTGCCTGCATGTCTTCTTTTTCCTGCCCTGTGGGTGCTTCATAAAAATCCTCTCTGTCCTTGCC
>JAJBTR010000388.1 GCA_020860745.1 Lachnospiraceae bacterium
CACCCTCCACTTTCTTATATAAAACCTCACGGCCGTGATATTCAATATGCGTGCCGCAGCCGCTTAAGACCCCGTCAAAATTCATGGAAAACAACTCCTCGCTCCGGATAAAGACCCGCGTTCGGCCACTGCATAGAAAAATCTGATGCCCGTTCTCTTTCAACAAACGCAGAGCTGTCTTTGTGCTTTCCGGGATAATATTCTCCCTGTCCCATATTGTACCGTCGATATCAAAAAATATAAGAGCCATCCTGTCTCCTCCTGAATCTGGTTTTTTGATAATTATTCAGAACCAGGCTCGGAAATACTGCAGGTCTATCTGGTTCTGAATCATTACAAAATCTGAAATAAGTATGAAAAACATCTCCCGCCGGTTTTATTTCCACAGCTTTTGTGATACCATTCCTATTGAAACATAAAAAAGTGTCTTGTAAAGCAGACAGAGAGGGGTTTCCATGTCGAACTACACAAAAAAACGACACAAAAATCATACCTTACAGAGATTTCTGCTCATACTTATCGTACTGGTAATCGTAGTCCTCATCGCATTTTTCTTCGTAATCCGGCCGTTGAAAGAAAAACTGGTTTCCTCCGTTGCGGAAAAAATCATCGAGACGCAGATATCCTCCATCACCGGCTCCGATGTCGATGCGGAAGAGATTATGGAAATCATAAGTGAGGAAGACCAGGAAACCATCGAGGAAATCTGCAATGACCACCTGGACACGCAGACTATCACTGATATCTTCTCCTACGTCGCCCAGGGCGACACCGCCTCCCTGAAATCTTATCTCCATGAATCACTGACCGAGGAAGAGATGGAAGAAATCTATGAGATTTATGAAAAATATCAGGATGAGATTTATGAATGTCTGAAGTAAATCATTCCTAACCCGGATAAATCGAAATATAAATTTTGCCATTTTGCGCAAAATAATCATTCGTAACGCCTGATATTACGGAAAATAGCGCCCGCGGTATCTACCGCAGGGCGCTGTTTTGCCTCATATCAAATGTTCTGGTCAACCGCATCCCGGCATCACTATACTGCCGTACACCGACAAAGCCGACGCTTCTCTCTCATTTACTGCTTTATAGCAACCACGTTGAGTGCCTTCACACATTTACTGCACCGACAGATAGCTATACCCCATCAGCGCCTCATCCACCTGCTTGGCGGCCTCACGTCCTTCTCGGATAGCCCATACCACCAGGGACTGTCCCCGGTGCATATCGCCGGCTGTGAAGACTTTCTTCACGTTCGTCTTGTAAGAGTCTTCCTCCGTGGCCACGTTGGTCCTCGCATTCAGCTTCACCCCGAAATCATCCGCGATGTAGCTCTCAGTCCCGAGGAATCCGGCTGCGATGAGTACCAGGTCGGCGTCCATCTTCTTTTCGGTACCCTCCACGGGTACCATCATGAAGCGCCCGGTCTTTTCGTCCTTTTTGCTCTCCAGCTTTACGGTTATAATGCCTTTCAGGTTTCCGTTTTTATCTTTCAGAAACTCTTTTACCGTAGTAGTGTAGATGCGAGGGTCACGGCCGTACATGGCGATGGCCTCCTCCTGGCCGTAATCCGTCTTGCAGATCTTCGGCCACTCCGGCCAGGGATTGTTCTCGGCCCGCTCGTCAGGTGCTTTCGGCATCATCTCCAACTGCGTCACGCTCCTCGCTCCATGGCGGATGGACGTGCCCACACAGTCGTTGCCGGTGTCGCCGCCGCCGATGATGACAACGTGTTTGCCCTTTGCGGAAACATACTTTTTATTCTTCAGATCAGAATCCAGAAGGCTCTTCGTGGTCTGGGACAGGAAATCCACTGCAAAGTAAATTCCCTTGGCGTCCCGGCCCGGCGCATTGATATCCCGGGGATTTTTCGCGCCGCAGGCAAGAACGACAGCATCGTATTCCTTTAACAGCTGCGCCGCCTTCTCGTCGCGTCCCACATCAATGCCGGTGAGGAAAGTGATCCCCTCCTCTTTCATAACCTCCACCTTGCGCTCCACGATCTGTTTTTCCAGCTTCATATTCGGAATACCGTACATCAGCAATCCGCCCGGACGGTCGTCTCTCTCATAGATGGTGACGAGATGTCCGCGCTTGTTGAGCTGATCCGCCACAGCCAGACCGGACGGCCCCGAACCGATGACCGCCACTTTCTTGCCGGTGCGGGCTTTGGGCGGTTTCGCCTTCGCGTAACCCATGGCGTATGCATTCTCAATCACGCCGTGCTCATTTTCCCGGACTGAGACCGGCTCGTCGTGTAATCCGCAGGTGCACGCCTTCTCACAGAGCGCCGGGCAGACCCGGGAGGTAAACTCCGGGAAGTTATTTGTCTTGACCAGACGGTCATAAGCCTGCTCCCAGTTGCCGCGATAGACCAGATCATTCCACTCCGGCACCAGATTATGCAGCGGACAGCCGCTGGTCATCCCCATCAGCGTCATGCCGGACTGGCAGAACGGCACGCCGCAGGCCATGCAGCGCGCGCCCTGAATCTGCTGCTTCTCTCTGGAGAGATACACATGAAACTCATTAAAATTTTTGATACGCTCTTTCGGGTCGATATCCTTGCTGACCTCGCGGTCGTAATCCAGAAATCCGGTTGGTTTTCCCATTTTCTCTCCCCTCCTTTAATGCTCAAACTTGGAATAGAACGCTTCAATCTGCGCCTGCTCTACGTTGTAACCTTTTTCCTCCATCTGGACGATGGCGGTCTGCATATTGTGGTAATCATACGGAATGACTTTCTTAAACTTCGGCAGATACTCGCCAAAGTTCTCCAGGACCTCTTTTCCTTTCTCGGAGTTGGTCAGAGTCACGTGTTCCTGAAGCAGGTTCTTCAGTTCCAGCACATCGTATTTGTTGGTCAGACTCTCCGTGAACACCATTTCCTTATTCGTGCGGGTGTAAAAATCATTGTCCTCATCCAGGACGTAAGCCACGCCGCCGCTCATGCCGGCTGCAAAGTTTTTGCCTGTCTTGCCGAGCACCACGACACGGCCGCCGGTCATATACTCACATCCATGGTCGCCCACGCCCTCGACGACGGAGATGGCGCCGGAATTCCGCACGCAAAAGCGCTCGCCCGCCACGCCGTTGATGAAAGCTTTTCCGCTGGTGGCGCCGTACAGTGCCACGTTGCCGATGACAATGTTCTCATCCTGTTTGAAGCGCACGCCCTTCGGCGGGTAGACAACCAGTTTTCCGCCTGACAGTCCTTTACCAAAGTAATCATTGCTGTCGCCCACCAGCTCCAGCGTCAATCCTTTGGGAATGAACGCTCCGAAGCTCTGGCCTCCGGCTCCGTTGCATTTTACAATATAAGTGTCGTCCTCCAGCGTATCGCGATACCGGCGCGTGATCTCCGAGCCGAAAATCGTGCCGAAGGAACGGTTGACGTTGGATACATTGATCTCAATACTGCGTTTCTGTCTGTGTTCCAGCGCGCTTCCCATCTGTTTTAAGAGTACGCGCTCGTCAATGGATTTCTCCAGTTCAAAATCATAGACCTTTTTCGGGTCAAAGATGACCTTATCCTTCGGTCCGGCAAACGGATTGTGCAGAATGTTGGTCAGGTCAAGCTTCGCCGCGTTTCCGGTAAGATTCTCTCTCACTTTCAGCATATCGCTTCGGCCCACCAGCTCATCCACAGTGCGGACGCCGAGCTTTGCCATATACTCGCGCAGTTCCTGGGCGATAAACCGCATAAAGTTCATCACATACTCCGGTTTTCCGGAAAAGCGCTTCCGCAGTTCCGGGTTCTGGGTCGCGACGCCAACCGGGCAGGTATCCAGGTTGCAGACACGCATCATCACGCAGCCCATGGTCACCAGCGGAGCCGTGGCAAAGCCAAACTCCTCCGCGCCGAGCATGGCAGCGATCGCCACATCCCGGCCGCTCATCAGCTTGCCGTCGGTCTCGATACGAACCTTATTCCGCAGGCCGTTCATGATCAGGGTCTGATGCGTCTCCGCCAGACCGAGCTCCCAGGGAAGTCCCGCGTTGTGGATGGAACTCTGGGGCGCCGCGCCCGTGCCTCCGTCATATCCGGAGATCAGGATAACCTGCGCCCCGGCCTTTGCAACGCCTGCTGCGACCGTTCCGACGCCGGCTTCCGAGACCAGCTTGACAGAAATCCGCGCTTTATTATTTGCATTTTTCAAATCAAAGATCAGCTGTTCCAGATCCTCAATGGAATAGATATCGTGATGCGGCGGCGGAGAAATCAGCGACACGCCGGGGGTGGACATCCTGGTCTTCGCAATCCAGGGATAAACCTTCTTTCCTGGAAGGTGGCCGCCCTCGCCGGGCTTCGCGCCCTGCGCCATCTTGATCTGAATCTCCTGGGCGCTGACCAGATAACGGCTGGTCACACCGAACCGTCCCGAAGCCACCTGCTTGATCGCCGAACAGCGGTCGGTATCCAGACGCTCCAGGCTCTCGCCGCCCTCACCGGAATTGGATTTTCCGTGCAGGCGGTTCATGGCGACAGCCAGACATTCATGCACCTCCTGGGAAATCGAACCGTAGGACATGGCACCGGTCTTAAACCGTGTCACGATGGAATCCACACTCTCCACCTCATCGATGGGTACACCCTGTTTCGGATAGACAAAATCCAGTGTCCCGCGGATATTCATCACATCGGTCTCGTTGTTTACCAGCGCCGTATACTGTTTGAACAAATCATAATCCCCTCGCCGGGTGGACTGCTGCAGCAGGTGGATGGTCTGCGGATTGTACAGGTGCTTCTGTGCGCCGCTGCGCATCTCATGCCGCCCCACGCTGTCCAGCGTTTTCTCCGTACCGAGTCCCAGCGGATCGTAAGCTCTGGAGTGAAGAACGTCCACATCGTGCTCGATATCCTTTAAACCGATGCCGCCGATCCGGCTGACCGTACCGGTAAAATATTTGTCGATGACAGCCTTATCGATACCGATCGCCTCAAAAATCTTGGAACCCTCGTAGGACTGGAGGGTGGAAATTCCCATCTTTGACGCAATCTTTACAATGCCGTGCAGCACCGCGGAATTGTAGTCGTCAATGGCCGCATAGTAATCTTTATCCAGAAGATGATCGTCGATCAGCTGCAAAATCGTATCCTGCGCCAGATATGGGTTGATCGCACAGGCACCGTAGCCGAGCAGAGTGGCAAAATGATGCACTTCCCGGGGTTCGCCGCTCTCTAAAATCAGGGCGACAGCCGTCCTCTTTTTCGTCTGCACCAGCTGCTGCTGCAGAGCGGAGACCGCCAACAGAGACGGAATTGCCACATGATACTCATCCACGCCCCGGTCGGAGAGGATCATCACGTTTGCCCCCTCCCGGTACGCCCGGTCAGCCTCCACAAAGAGGCGCTCGATGGCTTTTTCCAGGCTGGTGTTTTTATAGTAGATCAGAGAGATCACACTGACCTTAAAGCCCGGACGGTTCATATTTTTAATCTTCATCAGATCGGTGTTCGTCAGAATCGGATTGCGTATTTTCAGCACCTGGCAGTTGTCCGGCATCTCCTCCAGGATGTTGCCGTCCTCGCCCACATAAGTAGTCGTGGAGGTGACGACCTCCTCGCGGATCGCATCGATGGGCGGGTTGGTCACCTGCGCAAACAACTGTTTAAAGTAGTTAAACAGCGGCTGATGATCGTCAGACAGCGCCGCGAGCGGGATATCGATACCCATCGCCGCGGTTCCCTCCTGGCCATCCCTGGCCATGGGAATCATGACATTTTTCATAGATTCATAGGAGTAACCGAACGCCTTCTGCATACGGCTTAAGTCCTCGCCGGTGTAACGCGGCACGCGCTCATTGGGAATCTTTAAGTCCTTCAGCTCCAGCATATACTCGTCAATCCACTGGCCGTAGGGCTGCTTGCCCGCATAATTTTCCTTCAACTCTTCATCATCAACGACTTTTCCCCGCAACGTGTCCACCAGAAGCATCTTACCCGGACGCAGACGGTCCTTCGCCACGATTTTCGTCGGATCGATATCCAGAACACCAACCTCAGAGGAGAGAATCAGGTAATCATCGTCTGTGATATAATAACGGGACGGGCGCAGGCCGTTGCGGTCAAGAACCGCTCCCATCAGGTCGCCGTCGGAGAAGACAATGGATGTCGGGCCGTCCCAGGGCTCCATCATCGTCGCATAATATTGGTAGAAATCCTTTTTCTTCTGGGACATAATATGGTTATTCTCCCAGGGCTCCGGGATCGTGATCATCACCGCCAGCGGGAGTTCCATGCCGCTCATCACCAGGAACTCCAGCGTGTTGTCCAGCATCGCCGAGTCAGAACCCGCCACATTGACCACCGGCAGAATCTTGGAAAGCTGACCCTTTAAGTGCTCCGACTCCATGGTCTCCTCCCGGGCCAGCATCTTATCCGAATTGCCCCGGATCGTGTTGATCTCGCCGTTATGTACAATAAAACGGTTCGGGTGCGCGCGCTCCCAGCTCGGGTTTGTGTTGGTCGAGAAGCGGGAGTGCACGGTGGCAATCGCCGATTCATAGTCCGGATCCTGCAGGTCGTCAAAAAACAGCCGCAGCTCGTTCACCAGGAACATGCCCTTATATACAATCGTCCGGCTCGACAGCGAGACCACATAAGTATTGTCGTTGGACTGCTCGAAAATACGCCGCGCCACATAGAGCTTCCGGTCAAAGTCAAGCCCTTTCTCCACGCCGTCCGGCCGCCTGATAAATGCCTGCATGATGTAAGGCATACAGTCCAGAGCCTTCTTTCCGATCACAGACGGATTGATCGGCACCTCACGCCAGGCCAGAAACTCCAGCCCCTCGCGCTCCGCGATCACCTCAAACATTTTCTTTGCCTGATTGCGCTTCAGTTCATCCTGAGGGAAGAAAAACATACCGATGCCGTAGTCTCTCTCTCCGCCCAGGTTGATTCCCTGCGCCGCCATCGTCTTGCTGAAAAACCTGTGGGAAATCTGCAGGAGAATACCCACACCGTCTCCTGTCTTGCCCTCAGCATCCTTTCCTGCGCGGTGCTTTAAGTTCTCCACGATCTTCAATGCGTTCTCCACAGTCTGGTGCGTCTTGATGCCCTTGATGTTCACCACTGCGCCGATGCCGCAGTTGTCGTGCTCAAAGCGGGGATCATATAGTCCGGCCGGATGCGCATTGGATTCATTCATCTGAAAATTTTCCATCGCTCAATTCCTTTCTGTATGGTTCTCTTCTTATAACTCTTCAAAATAGTGATGCTCACTTGTTACAAAGACACAGAATAGTTACACATACGGTTTGATTCGCTGCATTGTCAAAGCAAAGCGGTTTTTCTTATCATGTCATCCAAATACAATATTATGGTAAGAAAAAAGACTATTCCCCTTCGGGAACAGTCTCCTTTGACTTGCTGAAAACCACTAT
>JAJBTR010000419.1 GCA_020860745.1 Lachnospiraceae bacterium
ATTTGTATAATTTATAGTATACTGTATTTAGCTTTGTGATTGCCCGATGGCAATTATGAAACGAATAAAACTTTAATGGAAAGAAGGGGGCAAGGCAATGGGCAAAGAAATAGTCGCTATGCTTCTCGCCGGCGGTCAGGGATCGCGTTTGTACGCACTGACACAGAAGCTGGCGAAACCTGCAGTTCCGTTCGGCGGTAAGTACCGTATTATCGATTTCCCGATTTCGAACTGCGTCAATTCCGGCATTGATACCGTAGGAGTTCTGACACAGTATCAGCCATTTGTACTGAATGAGTATATCGGAAACGGCCAGCCGTGGGATCTGGACCGCTTAAACGGTGGTATCCATGTACTTCCGCCGTATCAGAGAGCGAGCGGATCGGATTGGTATAAGGGCACGGCGAACGCCATCTATCAGAATATCTCGTTTATCGAGAGGTATGATCCGAAGTATGTGATCATCCTTTCCGGCGACCAGATCTGCAAGCAGGATTATAGTGATTTCCTGCGTTTCCACAAGGAGAAGGACGCGGAGTTTTCCGTGGCAGTTATGGAAGTTCCGTGGGATGAGGCGTCCCGTTTCGGTCTGATGGTGGCCGGTGAGGACGACAGAATTACAGAGTTCCAGGAGAAGCCGAAGAATCCGAAGTCGAATCTGGCTTCCATGGGTATCTACATCTTTAACTGGGATGTGCTTCGCAAGTATCTGGAGGAGGACGAGGCGGATCCGGAGTCCGAGAATGACTTCGGCAACAATATCATCCCGAATCTCTTAAGAGACAACCGTCGGATGTACGCATATCACTTCAGCGGTTACTGGAAGGATGTGGGAACGATTTCTTCCCTTTGGGAGGCGAATATGGAGGTGTTGGATCCGGAGCACAGCGGCATCAACCTGTTTGACGATGACTGGAAGATCTACAGTCGCAATGCCGGTATGACCGGACACAAGATCGGCGCGAACGCAGTCATCGACAATTCCATGATCACGGACGGCTGCATGATTGACGGAGAGGTATCCCACTCGATTCTCTACTCCGGCGTAAAGGTGGCCGCGGGCGCTGTGGTGAAAGATGCTGTCGTTATGGGCGGCGCCATCATCAAGGAAGGCGCTGTGGTAGAGCACTGCATCGTTGCTGAGAACGCGATCATCGATGAGAACGCGACGGTCGGCGTCGTCAAGGAAGGCGAAGCCCAGGGCGTTGCCACCATCGGCCCCGGCGTCTATGTCGGAAGCGACGCGAAGATCGGCTCTAACGCGATGGTGAGAGAAAATGTAAAGGACGGTGAAGAAGTATGGTAAACAGTGCACTCGGTATAATTTTCCCTAATCAATATGATAAGCTCGTACCGGAACTGACCAGCGAGCGCCTGATGGCTTCCATCCCCTTTGCAAGCCGTTACCGCATGATTGACTTTGCCCTGTCCAGCATGGTAAACAGCGGCATCACCAATATTTCTGTCCTGGCCCGCCAGAATTATCATTCTCTGATGGATCATCTCGGATCCGGACGTGAGTGGGATCTGGCACGTAAGAACGGTGGTCTGACCATCTGGCCTCCGTTTGCGGAAAAGTCCATGAATGTTTACCGCGGACGAATTGAGGCTCTGGATCATATCATCGGGTTTTTAAAGGCTCAGAAAGAGAAATATGTGATCCTTTCTGATACGAATATTGCAGCTTCCTTTGATTTCAAGGATTTCATACAGGCGCATATCGATAACGGTGCGGATGTGACCTGCGCTTACACCGTGCAGCCTCTGCCGGAGAGCATTATGTCCGCAAAGCTGATGAACAAGGGGATGTACTACACCTACGACATCAAGGACGGCGTCGTGAAAAAGATGTACATCAATCCGCAGGAAGAGGGCGACCAGAACTTCGGCATGAATATCTACTGCATGGAGCGTGATCTCATGATCAAGCTGGTTCGCGATTCCTACATGCAGGGTGGCGTTTATTTTGAGTGCGACGTTCTCTTACATAAGCTGGATGAGTTGAAAGTCTGTGCTTATAAGTTTGAAGGATACTACGGACGGATCAGCGATATGAAGTCTTACTTCGATGAGAACATGAGACTTCTGGAGGAGGAGAATCTGGAAGCACTCTTCTCCCAGCCGGTTTATACCAAGCTTCGTGACGACAACCCGACCAGATATTTTGACGGTGCAGTGGTGAAGAACGTCATGGCAGCTGACGGCTGCGTCATCGAGGGCAATGTTGAGAATTGTGTGTTATTCCGAGGCGTGAAGATCGGCAAGGGAGCGGTTGTAAAGAATTGTGTTCTTATGCAGGATACCATCGTTGAGGAAGGCGCAGTTCTGGATCATATCATTACAGATAAGAACGCGCTGATCACCGAGGGTAAGGAAGTCAGAGGGACAGATACTTTCCCGGTATTCGTGGCGAAGTATCAGGTCATTTAATACGCAGATTCATTTGGTACGGGAGCCTCCACACATATGGGTGGGGGCTCTGTTTTTGCAGGCGTTCAGCAATGAACGCCTTTTTTTAAATTTCAGATGCACTAACCGCATCCATGCCCGGTCATACTTTCTTCACAATTTCAACGTAATATTTTCACAAACCCGGCGTAAACTATTTTACGCTGAGGAGTAGAATTCGCTGTACGAATGCCCGAAAGAGAACGCCGAGAGTAACCGGTTATCCGGAGTTGGCCGGAAACTGAGAGTGACCGGGCAACAAGAGTGGCTGGAAGCTGAGAATGACCAGCAACAAGAGTGGCTGGAAATTGAGAGCGATCGAACATCAAGGGCTGCTGAATAACTATTTCCCTGGCCGTGCAGAACTTCGTTCATACAAGCTTTGCAGGAATGATAGAAAATGAGGAGGACACAGTTTTGATTGAAATCAGACATCTGACAAAGAAATACGGAAATAATGTGGCTGTCAATGATCTGAATCTTACTCTGGAACCTGGGAATATCTACGGATTTCTGGGACCGAACGGCGCCGGAAAATCCACCACGATGAATATCATCACCGGGTATATCGGGGCGACAGCAGGAGAGGTGCTGGTCAACGGGTACGACATCAACAAAGAGCCGGAAAAGGCAAAGCAGTGTATCGGGTATCTGCCGGAGCTGCCGCCGTTGTACGGTGATATGAAGGTGGGAGAGTACCTGGATTTTGTGGCGGACCTGAAAAAATTAAACCGCAACACCCGGGAGGCGGATCTGAGGTATGTCATGAATCTGACAAAGATTTCATCTATGAGGAACCGGCTGATCCGCAATCTGTCAAAAGGCTATAAGCAGAGAGTTGGTCTGGCACAGGCTCTGATGGGGCTGCCGGAGATTATCATTCTCGACGAGCCGACGGTAGGGCTGGACCCGACGCAGATCATTGAGATCCGTGAGCTGATCAAATCGCTGAGGGATAATCACACGGTAATCTTAAGCTCTCACATTCTGCAGGAGATCAGCGCGGTCTGCGACCATGTGTTTATCATTTCCAACGGCAATCTGGTGGCCAGCGATACGATGGAACATCTGGAGGAAGAGATGAGCGGCGCGCAGCATCTGGATGTGACGGTGCGGGCGACGCGGGAAGAAGCGCAGAAGCTGCGGAAAATTGCAAACGTGAAGAGTGTCGAGATTCTGGAAATGATCACTGAGAGCGCAAAGCAGGATAAAGTGGATTCCGTGAAAGAAGATCAAATTACAACAGAGGCAGAGCCTGTCGGCGACGCCGAGGATGGGAAATTTGTTGTTGACGGTGAGGATGCTGCAGGCAGCGGCAATGATGTAACTGCCGGGAATTCTGAAAATTCGTCAGCAGGGAAACATGACAGTGAATCAGCCAAAGAGGCGACAGGAAAGTCAGAGAGTTGTGAAGAAACACCGGCAGACGAGGCTGCGGATAACAGCGAAAAGGAGCCTATAGACGAAGCGGCAGAAAATGCCGGAAAAGAGCCGACAGACAATGCGGCAGAAAAGGCTGAAATAAAGCCTATGGAAGAGGCGGCAGAAAACGCTGAAAAAATATTGGCGGAAGAGATAGCAGTTGGCAGCAAAGAACTTATGCATGATATCATCCCGGAGATCCGCCTGAGTATCACCGCGAAACCGGGCTGCGATGTGCGTGAGGATGTATTCCGCCACTGTGTCAGCAATCAGATCGTTCTTTTAGAGATGTCCGTGGTGACCAGGTCACTGGAAGATATCTTCCTGGAACTGACCGATGCGAAGGAGGTGCAGTAATCGATGAAAGCTATTATCAAAAGAGAAGTGAAATCTTACTTTACCTCCGTGCTGGGATGGATTTTCCTGGCAGCGTTTTTCTTTGTGTTCAACCTGTATTTCTGGGCGTACAGTCTGAACATGGGATATCCGTACCTTTCCTATACGGTTTCCAGCAGCGTCTTTATCTGTCTGGTGATCATTCCCATACTGACGATGCGGAGTATGGCGGAGGACCGGCGTACGAAGACAGACCAGCTTCTGTACACAGCGCCTGTCTCTGTCCCGAAGGTTATACTCGGGAAGTTTTTTGCCATGGTGATCGTGTTCAGTATCGCCATCGGCGCGATCTGTCTGTGTCCGCTGATTATGAATGTGTTCGGCACGGTTCCCTATGGAGAAAGTTATGCGGCGATTCTGGGAATCTGGCTTTTCGGACTGCTGGCGATTTCCATCGGACTCTTCCTGTCCACAGTAACAGAGAGCCAGGTGATAGCGGCCGTGCTTTCCTTTGGCGTGCTGTTCCTCTGCTACATGATGTCAAGTATTATCAGCCTGTTTTCCAGCACGGAGAACCTGCTTACGAAAATACTGGGCTGTCTGGCAATTACAGATCCTATGGATAATTTCCTTTCCGGCGTGGTGGATGTGACGGGAATTATTTACTATATATCCGGCACGGCGCTGTTCCTCTTTTTTACCTGCCAGCTCGTGCAGAAGCACCGGTGGTCTGTCAGCTCGAAGAAAATCCGCCGCGGCGTGTTTAATTCCACCTTTGTGGTGATCGGCGCCGCGATTGTGGTTGTGGTGAATGTGCTGGCGGCGCAGCTTCCCGAGGGTGTGAAAAATGTTGATGCCACCAATCAGAAGCTGTATACCCTGACGGAGGATACCTGCACATTCCTCGATGATCTGGACCAGGATGTGACCATCTATGTGCTGGAGGCGGAGGATAGTGCAGACACGGTGGTGACGAAAACGCTGAAGCACTATGAGGAATACAGCGATCACATCACAGTGGAATACGTGGATCCGACGGTTTCCCCGAATTTTTATACCACCTACACGGATACCGCTCCGACGGAAGGAAGTCTGATCGTGGCCGGGGAAGCGTATTCCAAGGTGATCGACTATGACGACATATATGAGTATACCATCGATTATTCCACCTATACCCAGAGCATCAGCGCCTATGACGGAGAGGGCCAGATTACAAGCGCGCTGAGCTATGTGACCAGCGGCGATATGCAGACAGTTTATACCATCACCGGACACGGAGAGACGGATCTGGACTCCTCCTTTACGGAGGCTTTGGAAAAAATGAATCTTTCCGTGGAAAGCATGACGCTGCTGACAGAAGACGAGGTTCCGGAGGATGCGGCGGCGCTGATCATTAACGGCCCGACTTCTGATTTTTCGGAGGATGACGCACAGAAGGTCATCGATTATCTTGCCGCAGGAGGAAAGGCGCTGATCACAACTTCCTACGAGGCGACCGGGGACATGACAAACTTTGATTCGATTCTCGCGGAGTACGGAGTCGGAGTGACCCAGGGCGTCGTGATGGAGAGCGATTCGCAGTACTGCTATCAGTATCCGTTCTACCTGCTTCCCGACGTGCAGTCCGCCGATGCGACAGCCAATGTGGATGGCTACGTGATGATCGTGGACGCCCAGGCGCTGACGAACCTGGAAGAGGACTCGGAGACACTGACCTTTACTTCTCTGCTGGAGACTTCTGAAAACGCATATGTTAAGACTGATATTGAGACTATGACGACCTACAGCAAGGAGGATGGAGATGAAGAAGGGACTTTCATTCTCGGCGCGAATGTGGTAGACTCAGATACGGGCGCGGAAATCACGGTGATCGCATCCGTGCTGGCGTTCAATGACAATGTGGACAGTTATGTTTCCGGCCAGAACCTGGCGCTCTTTAAGGGAATTGTCAGCGGATATTCCACCTCAGAGGTTACCGTATCCATCGATGCGAAGGAATATTCCTATGATTATCTCACCATCAGCCAGGCGGTGGTCTATATCAGTGCTGTTGTCCTGATTATCCTGATTCCGGTTGTCCTGATTGTTGTGGGAATCCTGATCTGGTACAGGAGAAGAAAGGCATAAGGGAGAGTTCACTGCAGGGGCGAAGCTATGTTTGCCATAGTCTTTGCGGTGCCGTGTAATGTGCGGCGGAATGGAGATTGATTATGAGAAAAAAACAATATATTGTGCTGATTATTGTGCTGGCGGCCATTGTCGCTGCCCTGGTGGGCGTGATTTTCGGGAAAAAAGCAAAGACGGCAAAGGAAGAAGCGGAGGCGGAAGCCGCCACCGTCTATGTCAATCAGTTTGACGTCAGTGATGTCACCGCTTTTACGTATCTGCTGGATGACAACCTGGTAATGTTCAGTCTCGAGGACGATGTGTGGACCTACATGGGCGATACCACAATGGTATTGGATACCGACACGATCGAGGATTTTCTTACGGAGATGAGCGAAGTGACGGCGGACAGCGTCATCGAGGATGTGGAGGACAACTCTGAGTACGGAGTCGACAGTCCGGTGCAGATGTTCGCAGTGGTATTCTCGGACGGCAGTTCCCTGACTTATTGTTTCGGATCTGAGAATGATATCGTCGGGGGTTATTATCTGCAGGTGACCGATGATGCGGACGATACCAACAATGATACCGTGTACCTGGTGGACAGCACCATTGTCACATCCACGCTGGCGACAGAAGTGGAGAGCTTCCAGGCGGAGGAAGAGGATGAGGGCTCTGTGTCGGAGTAGATAAGACGCCGGGCGCGCAGTTATTGGAATCAAAAAGGATCTTCTGTGTGTAAGGAACATCACAGAGGATCTTTTGTTTTTACACGTTTTTTCTTAGTTTTCTTCGTCAGTTTCATCAGTCTCTTCATTTCCCGCAGAAAAATGATCTTGCAGCAGCTTGTAAATGAAGCTGTAGGCCCAAAGAAGAACCGGCAGGACGACGGTGGAATAAATGGCAGCTTTCAGCAGATTCATAGCCTGTTCGCTGCCGATGATTGCCAGGACAATTGTCGAAACATACAGTGCCAGGAGTGCGATGACACCGATCATTGCTATAACTCGTTTCACTTTTTTCATAATATACACCTCTACAACGAT
>JAJBTR010000006.1 GCA_020860745.1 Lachnospiraceae bacterium
ATATAGTCATCAGAATCTACAAAACTTATATAGTCACCGGAAGACACTTTTACGCCAGTTAAGCGTGCTCTAAATAACCCCTTGTTTATATGATGATCAATCAAATGTATCCTTTCATCGGTATTAGCCATTTTAAAAACAATGTCTCTTGTGGTGTCTGTAGAGCCATCATTTACAACAATTATTTCTAGATTTTGATATGTTTGATTTAAAATACTAGTCAAGCATTTTTCTATTGTGTTTTCAACATTGTATGCCGGAACAATAACTGAAATTTTATTTCCCATTCGATTTATCCTTCTTAAATAGTTATTTTGTAATGGGGCGGTTAGACGGACTCCTTGTGATACCAGTTTTTCACAGAACCAGACATGCAGCATACCCGCACCCAACTCTTAGTAGAGCGAGTTATCCACATTTATTCTCTTCAATTTTGTTTTCATCAACAATTCCGCCTCTGCGTACGAATGATGTTTTTTCAAGAGATATAATGCAGTGTTCTCGCCGATTTCGTTTTTGTCGGTATTTCCGTCTCCGACTACCTGCTACTCGTTTACCTTCTTTCTTTTGTTTGTAGGGTATACCAGGCTGTTATACTCAGCCAGGAAACAACAGATCCCCTCCAGTTGCCATAACATCCGTGTATGACATGATAAGCTTTAGCCAACGTTGCTGTGGCACGTGAAATCTCACCATAGCGATAAACATTTGTGTTGTTTTCCATTCAAGCATCAATGTCGGCCTACTGAATTATGATTTTTCAGCGCTAAATAATTTACCCTGCCAACTTGCTGTCTACGCTTAACGTCATGCCGTTACTAACATGAGCCCCAGACTCGCTTTCCGGTGATATGGTCGGTATCTTATTTAAACTTTCCATAGCAACAAAGAGATTGCACATTGATAAATCAATACTTTAACTTGCAAAAATAACTATCAGGCTACCTTTTGATCGCTTAAAAGTGCCTCCTGCATGTATTTTGGAAAGTATGAAACGAAAAGAGTGGAGAACTCTTAATGTAAACAGTCTGCGAATATAACATTTTGGCGCAAAATGTTGCATTCGATTATTTTTATAGCAACAATGATATAATAGCGTTACTTCCACCGTTTTGTCAAGATATTGTAAGGAATATATCGACATTTAATCAATGTATTTTATGGAAAATCCGAGAATATTTGTTATTGCAGCGATACCCGGCTGACAAATTGAGGTAATGACTTCAAATTCAAAATCCCGGCTTATAAAATATTTACTGAATCCTGAATAATCCTGGATTCCATCTGCCACGGTAGTTTTAGTGTGGTTAGCTGTAAGGGAATGCCAGGATTATTCTGGATATGCTCATACTCGCATAGGAAAAGGAGGCTGCCGTCAGTCATAATGGCATATCAAGGAAAACCTTATCCCTCTCATCCTGGTCAATGCACAGGTACCTTTTGGTTATCTCGTAAGAGGAATGGTTGTATATTGACATCAGCAGTGCGGGCTGAACGCCATTTTTCCACGCCTGATAGCCAAATGTCTTTCTGAGTGAATGACAGGAAATATTATATTCCATGCCAAGATCATCAACAGCTTCTTTGATAATCGTATATGCTCTCTGCCGGCTGATCGGATGATTCGCTCCCTTTCGGCTTTTGAACAGATACTGATTCGCGGAAATTTCGTTAAGATACTCCCGGTACAGTTCCAGCGCGTCGAGAATTGCCCGGTTGAGAGCAATCGTTGTTCTTTTTCCGGTTTTCTGTTCTGTCAGAGAAATATGGTTTCGATACCTGCACTCCTTGAAATGATATACATTCATCCATCGTAAATGCAAAATATCACTAATTCTGAGAGACGTATTAAGTCCTGTGACAATTAATACGTAATCGCGTATACTCCCTTTTTCCAAAAAATAATTTTTCAGCTGATCAATTTCTTCCGGATTTTTGATGGGTTGTGTTGTAGCCATAAATGAATTCCTCCCCATATCGCTTTTGATGCAATTTTACCATATTTTTAATAAGTACAGACTTGCGTTTTGTGGACTTATCTAATATGAGGGCATTATTTCACTGGAAATATTATCCGGTATAGTCTTGCGATGTTTACAGACCATTCACATGTAATCGGTGTGTTTCGGCCGATGATCCTTACGCAAAAGAATATCCCAAATGATTATATTATTGAACATAACATTTTGCGCCAAAATGTTTCTTTATTTATCGTTCATGGCACCATTTTTATGTGTTGAAAGGGGAGATATCATGGTTGTTGCGGGAATCGTTGCCGGCGGCATCGGATCAAGAATGGGAAACAGCTCTGTTCCCAAACAGTTCCTCGAGATAGGAGATAAACCTATTATTATACATACGATTGAGAAGTTTCTGGTCAGTCTTTCTGTTGATTACATTGTCGTTGGTGTTCATGCGGACTGGCAGGATTATATGGAAGACCTGTTGCGAAAGTACCTGAATGCGAATGACAGTGTTTTCATAACCACAGGCGGGAGCAATCGAAATGAGACAATCCGGAATATCATTACGAAAGCGGACGAGTTATGGGGAATCGATGAAACAACGATTTTTGTCACCCACGATGCGGTACGGCCGTTTGTCAGTCTGGAAATTATAGAAGAAAATGTGAGAATGGCGGAGAAATACGGTGTTTGTGACACTGTGGTTTCTGCGACGGATACCATTGTTCGTTCTTCAAACGATGAATATATTACAGATATACCTTTGCGTGGAGAGATGTATCAGGGTCAGACGCCCCAGTCTTTTCAATATGGTGAATTTAAAAAGGTATATGAAAGTATGACGGAGGAGGAACTGAATATTGTGACGGATGCCTGCAAAATGTTTTTCCTGAGAAACCGCAAAGTACATCTGGTTCGCGGAAGTGTTCTGAACTTTAAAATAACATATCCTTTTGATTTTAAAATGGCAAAGGTAATGCTGGAGGAGAACAGATGATTAACGCTCAGCTTAAACTCATCTCCCCCCGCAAAGTAGAAACGTTTTTTTCTGACATCGCTATAGAAAGTGAAAATGTTCTGGTGCGGCCGGAGGTGCTTTCTATATGCAAAGCGGATATCCGCTATTTTTATGGCTTACGGGATGCCAAAATATTAAAGAAAAAGCTGCCGCTCACACTGATTCATGAGGCCTGCGGGAAAGTCCTTTACGACCCGGACGGAAACATGAAAAAAGGCGACCGGGTAATATTACTTCCGAACATTCCAGGAAAAGATGATCGTGCAGAAGAAAATTATCGGTTGGATTCCATTTTTCGTTCCAGCAAAGCGGACGGATTTATGCAGGAGGTTATGAGCCTTCCCCCGAGTCAGGTGCTGCTATACGAAAATATTCCAGATGAAATTGCTGCATTTACGGAATTTATCAGTGTCGGTGTGCATGCTGTTTCTTCCTATTTAAAAAGAATGAAAAATCCTCCTCGGCGGATCGGCGTCTGGGGCGACGGCGGGCTTGGTTATATTGTATCCGCACTTTTAAAATTTTATCTTCCGGATGTACATGTTTCGGTTATCGGTGTCCATCGGACAAAGTTAGAACTGTTCCGCTTTGCAGATGAGCTTCATACGATTGACGAAATTTCCCCGGACTGCGGTATCTGGTTTGACGATGTGTTTGAATGTGTTGGCGGTGCTGCCTCCGAAGATGCCATTTCTCAGATGATTGATGTCATTAATCCTGAGGGGATTATTAATCTGCTGGGGGTAAGTGAGAATCCGGTAGCGGTTAATACGCGTATGGTGTTGGAAAAAGGGCTTACACTGATCGGGCGGAGTCGGTCCGGACGGGCTGACTTTGAGGAAACTGTTCGGATTCTGCAGACGAACGAGAAGCTGACGCGGCGTATGAAAGTATTGATTTCCGATGTGATGGAGATTCGAGATATTGAAGATATCAACCGGGCATTTGACAGGGCGAAATCCGTTGATTATAAGGTGATTTTAAAGTGGGAAATGTAGGAGAAAAACAGATGAATCCTCTGGTTAGCATCATTATACCTGAATCGGATAACAATACATATCTGGTCAGGTGTCTCAACTCGATTGCAAGACAGACCTGGCCGGAAATTGAGGTTCTGTTGATTGAGCAGGCGAATAAAAAAATTAGCTTTCAAAAGGATTGTACTGGATTAATTGATTCTTTGTCGTTGCGAATTTCAGATAGTCTGAAATCCGCATTAGAAAACGCTGCGGGTGAATATGTTTTTTGCTGCAGCAGAACATCTTATATGACACCAAACACGATAAATGAACTGATCGAAAATCTATGTCATACTGAAAACGATGAAAATACCATTGCTGCTGCATCTATCTATGCTCCGGATGATATAAACTACAGACGCTACGAATTCGGCGAGCTATCATCCTATGGGAAATTAATAAAAACAGATTTAGTGAACCGTTGCCGGGAGTCTGTACATATAAAATCTCAAAGCCCGGATTCAGAATCGATATTCCTTGCTGCCATATCGGCAAAACAGGTTATGTTCTTCAGGGAAGCACAGGTTTATGAGTCAGATGAACAGGTTTTAAAAAAAGAACTGACCTGTTTTGTCGGCAACCATGATGTTTCAGCCATTTTGTATCAAG
The DNA here is from genome assembly GCA_020860745.1 of Lachnospiraceae bacterium. Taxonomy (GTDB): domain Bacteria; phylum Bacillota; class Clostridia; order Lachnospirales; family Lachnospiraceae; genus Eubacterium_I. The sequence goes on from JAJBTR010000006.1 coordinate 4,611, forward strand.
CTTCCAGTAATTGCATTATAAAAATACTTGATTACTGGATGCAGAAAACAAATGATCTCGAATTGGCAAATACAAAATTAAATGCCGAAAAGAAAGAACTGGAGAAAGGCTTTTTTGCGAGCGGGAACTATAAAACTTATGCCTCGGATTCAGAATTAACCGGTATAACGCTGGCAGAACATATTGTCCAGTGTTTTGCAGATGGAAAACTGGGTGCAAAAACAATTCTGTGCTCTTTTTTTGCATGGATCAGGTTCAAATTTCGAGGTCAAAGGAAGGGCTAAAACAGAATGCGTTTTGAATATAAAGTATCAATCATTGTTCCTGTGTACAATGTATCGGAATGTTTAGGAGTTTGTCTGGATTCTTTGCTGTGTCAGACTATGCCAAAAGATGAAATGGAAATATTGTTGATCAATGACTGCTCTACGGACAACAGCTTTGAAATATGCAAAAACTATGCTGCTGTTTACCCGGTTTTCAAACTGTTCACAAAGGAAAACGAAGGGCTGTCTGCGACTCGCAATTTTGGAATCACACGCGCAAAAGGAAAATATTTGATGTATATCGACAGTGATGACACATTTGCTCCGGAAACCGTGAAGGAAGTGACAGACTTTTTTGATCTGCATTACAACGAAATTGATCTGGTAACTTATCTGGATCAACCATATAAATCCGGACAGAAAATGAAGGTTCATTATCGTTATCAATATATGAAAAAATCCGGCGTATATGATTTAGAACAATATCCATATATATCGCAGACAAGGGTAAACATCTGTGTAAAAAATATTGGGATTGAAAATTATCTTTTTGACACGACACCCGGATTCCGGCTGGAAGATCAGGAATACTGCAGTAAAGTGTTACGTGCCAGACAAAAAATTGGATTCTGTGAAAAAGGAGAATATCAGTACAATCGTAGTAATGAAGGCAGTATCGTTTCAAACTACTTTTATGCATACTATATTTTCGAATCGAGCATGGAATATTTTGAACGTTTGTTTGCCGGTTTTGAGGGGAATGTTCCGAAATATTATCAGGCAATGTTTTTTAACGATCTTCAGTGGAAACATAACGAAAATAAACTTTATCCCTATCACTACCCGCAAAAACAGTTTCAATTGGCAATGAATCGGATACAGGCATTGCTTGCACGGGTAGACGCGGATGTAATTTACAACCATCCTCAGTTGGATAATTTTAACAAGCATTACTGGCTTCGTTTAAAACCAAATGTTTTTCCAATCGTACAGGTATCAAAAGAAGGCGTTGGAATCTACGCGGACGGCTATCGGATCTATTTCCGGAAAAATTTTGAATTGATTATGCACAAACTCCGTGTGCATAATCATACACTGCACTTTATGGCATTTATCAAATCGCCGGTATATACCTATTTAAAGGAAAAAGCACATTTATTTGTTGTGGAAAACGGAAATTTTGAAAACAAGCACGAACTCAACGTATTTGAATCCATTCACAGTTATTATAAATCTTCTACGAAAACCTGCAATTTTTATGCGTTTTCTTATCACTGTGATGTGGAATCGGTTCGGGAGTTTTGTTTTTATGTAGAATTGGATGGCCTGTTTTTTGATACAGTATTCTGGTGTATGCCGGTGGCTGTTTTTAATAAACAGATATCATCTTATATTCGGAGTAATGTCCGCTTACAGTTGAAAGGAAATATAATTTCGCTTGAACGAATGACAGAATCGGCCGCAGTCAGATTTGAAGAAGAACAAACGGAACTGTTCAGCAAAAACCCACAGGTTTATGCATTGAGGAAAGAAAGTCTGAATTATCGCCGTGAATATCGAATCTGGCTCTATTATGATCTTCATACTGTAGAAAAGGATAATGGGTACTATCAATTTCAAAATGATATCCGGCACCAGGACGGTATTGAACGTTATTACATTTATGATCGAGAATTGTCAGAAATTGAACATCTGTTCCCGAAAGCGCAGCGTCATTGCCTGATTCGCTTCGGATCTGTCACACACAAGCTTCTGTATTTGAGCGCTGAAAAGGTATTGACCGCTTTTTATGGCTTTTCTACCATCTCACCGTTTGGAAGCGAATCAGAGGAGGCAAATTATCTGGATATCATACACTTTGAGACAATTTATCTTCAACACGGTGTACTACATGCTGATCTGAGGCTTCGGAACCATGCGGAGCGATGCCGGGCCGACCGAATTGTTATCAGCTCCGCGTTTGAAAAACAGAATTATATGCAGAATTATGCTTATGAGGAGAATGAACTGATCTGTACAGGCATGGCACGTTATGACCATATAGACAGGAATCGAAAGCCCAAAAACAGAATCCTCTTTGCTCCTTCGTGGAGAGAATATCTGACATTTGTCCGCTCCGGTTCTCAGTGGGAAGTTCTGGAAAATAAAATTGCGTTATCTGATTATTATCAGAAGTTTGTCGCGTTTCTGACCAGCGATCGCCTGTATCAGATGTTGGAAGATAATAATTTACATCTGGATTTTAAACTGCATCCGATCATATCCGGGTCAAAGAATTTATTCCATGTGGAAAACGACCGTATTCATATGGCTCCGGATACCGTGCAGTTGGAGGACTATCGTCTCTTTATCACGGATATTTCTTCTTTTGTATTTGATTTTGTATGGCTGCAGCGGCCGGTGCTCTATTTTATGCCTGATATGGATCAGTTTTTGTCAGGCATGAATCATTACCGCAGGCTGGATTTGCCGTTTGAGGA
>JAJBTR010000239.1 GCA_020860745.1 Lachnospiraceae bacterium
ATTTCCTCTTATATTATGAATGACAGGGAGGATGTGCAGAAAGATGTGGCTCTTATGGTTGCAGTAGAGGCAGTGAAAGCAGATGTTGAGGAATATGCTGCGACAGGAATGCAGTTGAGTACACGGAATGAAATCCTTTCTGCAATGGTAGTATATGGTTTTTTAAATTATGAAGATGGAAAGGTGCATATACCAAACAAGGAATTGATGGATGAATTTGCCAGAACAATTCGTGAAAAAGAAGATCTGGGTTATATCCATAATCTTGCGATAGCGTCTGACCGCATGCTGCAGGCAACCCTGAAAGGTGATACCGGAACAATGGAGGATATTTTACAATTTGCACATGACACTGAATCACCTTTGTTGGATTATAATGATGAGACGGAATTAACCGCTATTGTAAATCTGGTATATCTGGCGGCCAGAGATACGTATTATGTGGAGCGGGAGTGCAAAGCGGGTGAGGGATATGCAGATTTTATTTTTTATCCGGAGCGGCCGGACGATGATGGCATTATTATGGAATTGAAAGTAGATGATTCGCCGGAAGCAGCAATACAGCAGATCAAAGACAGGAAATATGCATTAAAGTTCCGTGGAAAGATGGCAGAAAAGAAACGTCATACCGGAAAAATCCTTTTGGTTGGAATCGGATACAGTAAGAAAAGGAAAGATCATCACTGCAAGGTGGAGATTTTATAAGGATTCCGGATATTGATGGGATCCATGTAATTATTTAGGACAGTACTTCGCATTTTCTGCGAAGTGCGTCTGATGACGAAAATTACACAGGGAAAAGTCCCATCGCGCAGCGATTTCTAATGGACTTTTCCCCGTAACTGTGAAGGCGCTGAACAGTTACGGATGCATAAAATATTTTGAGACAATTATGAAAGAGAGGCGAACTGCCTGTATTAATTGACCAATTAAAAAACTGTAGGTTTTAGAATGACATGGTCATCCTGATGAGCAGGTATTAGTATGAGAATGAAAACAAGAGAAATCACAATCGGTGATGTGACGATCGGTGGAAATCACCCGATTGCCATTCAGTCGATGACAAATACGAAAACCCAGGATGTGCAGGCAACGGTGGATCAGATTCTCCGTCTGGAGCGGGCGGGCTGCCAGATTGTCCGGAGCACGGTGCCGGATATGGAGGCGGCGAAAGCTTTTTCTGAGATTAAAAAGCAGATTCACATCCCGCTGGTGGCGGACATTCATTTTGACTATCGTCTTGCGATCACAGCCATGGAAAATGGGGCGGATAAGATTCGCATCAATCCGGGGAATATCGGTTCACCGGAGAATCTGAAAGCCGTGGTGGACGCGGCGCGGGAGCGCAATGTCCCGATCCGGGTTGGCGTCAACAGCGGTTCCCTGGAAAAGAATCTGCTGGAAAAATACGGCGGCGTGACTGCGGAGGGATTGGTGGAGAGCGCCCTGGATAAGGTGCGCATGATTGAAGAATACGGCTATCGTAACCTGGTCATCAGCATTAAATCCTCCGATGTGCTGATGTGCGTCCGCGCACATGAACTGATTTCCACGCAGACGGATTATCCCCTCCATGTGGGAATTACGGAAGCGGGAACTGTATTCAGCGGCAATATTAAGTCGGCAATCGGTCTTGGACTGATTCTGCATCAGGGAATCGGCGATACGATTCGCGTGTCCCTGACCGGCGATCCGGTGGAGGAGATTCGCTCTGCAAAGCAGATTCTGCGGACACTGGGGCTGCGAAAGGGCGGCGTTGAGGTGGTTTCCTGCCCAACCTGCGGGCGGACCAGTATTGATTTGATTTCTCTGGCGAACCAGGTGGAGACCATGGTGACGGAGTTCCCGCTGGATATCAAGGTAGCTGTCATGGGCTGCGTGGTCAACGGGCCGGGGGAAGCGCGGGAGGCGGATCTCGGCATCTGCGGCGGACAGGGAGAGGGTCTGCTCATCCGGCGGGGTGAAGTGATCCGGCGTGTGCCGGAGGACCAGCTGCTGGAAGCATTGCGCAGTGAACTGGAGCAGTGGAATATGAATTCGGATTGAAGAATGCACTGGTGCATTCGGCGAGCGGTGAAATGCAATTATAAGTTAAAACGACGCATTTATTACCTGGCGAAGTACTTTTGAACTTAGTGATAAAGCGTACAAGGCAGAAAAATACTTACTGACATGTATTCGATGAATGAAGTATTGGATTGTGATGAAAACATGATATGAAGTAGTAGTGCACCCGGCAAAGGAGAATGGAGTTTATGAAAAGAAATGCTGGAAAAAAGGACAGACCTATACTGGAAAAAGGATTGCGCGCGGGGATACTGTCCGGTCTGATTACAGTCGCCGTGGTTTTGTTTATCGCCTTTTATTTTTTGCTGTGTCCGCTGAATATCCAGGCGCCGGCTTTATGGTGGCTTCTGATTATCACCACTGGGCTTTTTGCGCTCTGTCTCAATCTGTCAACAGCATTTCAGGAAAAACGATTCCGCCGGCTTTTTCTGATTCCGCTGCTCATCCTGGCAGGATTGATTATCTGTTCCATCATCAGTTCAAAGATGCTGAATGCAAAATCCTATGCTTCGATCATTACTGTGGAAGATGCAGATTTTGCGGATGATCTGGAAGAGACGCTGGATTCCGACTCTATCGCTCTGATGGATACGGATTCCGCTCAGATGCTGGGCGACCGGGAAATCGGAACGCTCTCATCGGTTGTCAGCCAGTATGATGTGTCGGGGGACTATACGCAGATTGATTATAACGGATCTCCGCTCAAAGTCTCTGCGCTTGCTTATGCGGGATTTTTTAAGTGGGTGAATAATCGTGAAAGCGGTGTTCCGGGATATGTGACGGTTAATCCGGTGACGATGTCCGCCTCCTACATGGAGGTGTCTGAGGGAATGATTTATGTTCCAAGCGCCTGCTTCGGGGAGTATGTGGATCGTTACATATGGAAGCATTACCCTACGCTGCTTCTGGATGCGGCGCATTTCGAAGTGGATGAGGACGGAAATCCTTTTTACGTCACAACTGTTTATCGGCGCACAATCGGGGTGTTTGGCGGGGAGGATGTTTCCGGTGCCATTATTCTTGATCCGGTCACGGGAGATTTGCAGTATTATGATGTGGAGGATGTTCCACAGTGGGTGGATGTTGTCTACCCGGGGAATCTGATCTGTATTCAGTACAACTGGTATGGCAAGCTGTCGAACGGATTTTTTAACAGTCTCATTGCAAAAAAAGGATGCAAGATGATCACGGAATATGCCGCTGTTGTTGACGAGGAGAGTGAGGAGGATGATACGCCTTCCGTAGACTATGGGTATGTGTCAAAGGATGGTGACATCTGGATTTACACCGGCGTCACCTCGGTGAATAATGACAGTTCTAATATCGGGTTTATTCTGTCAAATGAGCGCACCGGAGAGACCCATTACTACAGTATCGCCGGTGCGGATGAGAAATCCGCTATGAACGCGGCCGAGGGTGAGGTGCAGGAAAAAGGCTACCAGGCCAGTTTTCCTTCTCTGATTAATGTGGATGGGAATCCCACCTATATTATGGTACTGAAAGATGCCAGCGGCCTGGTGAAACTGTACGCCGCGGTCAATGTGGAACAGTACAATATTGTGACGACAGCCTCCACGCAGGCGGAATGTATTGAAAAATACCGGGTGCTGATGGGAACAGCGGAGGATGCAGACGACGACGGCTCTTCGGGAAGCGAGAATAACACTGATGGGGCGGAATCTGCGGATGGATCTGACACATCCGGTGGTTCGGATAGTACCGACACATCCGGAAATGCGGATGGAACCGGCACAGCAGGAGATTCGGACGGATCGGAGACATCGGCAGGCGGTTCCGACGATTCATCCGAAACAGCGGAACTGGCGCCGGACATGGAGGGAACCATTGTTATCTCTGATATACGGTTGATAGATATTGACGGGAATACTTACTGTTATCTGCTTACGGAGGAGAACGGAATGTATCGGATTAAAGTGGCGGAGCAGGAGGATGTACTTTTCCTTGAGGCGGGCGATGAAGTGTATATCACGGCCAGCGGGAAGGAAATTCTGTCGATTTCCATAGAGGACTAATTGCCGGTTTTACTTGGCTGTCATGATTGCAAATACGATATCGTGATCGGCCCGAAATTATGCGATTGTAAAAGACTAATAAGGAGAAAGGACAACGATAGAGCAGGGCATGGCGAAGAATTTTTTCGAGGTGTTTCCTCAGTTAAAACTGAATGGCGATTTTGCGGAGATGATTGAGGATACAACAGTATCACGCGTTTCAACGACTTCGCGGCGCGATTATCTGCGCATTTATGTTTCCAGCGGCCGTTTGATTCCCAAGCAGAAAATATTTGTCCTGGAGCAGGAAATCAAGCGACAGCTTTTTGCAAAGAAAAAAATCCGCATCTGTGTCATGGAAAGCTTCCATCTCTCGGAGCAGTATACGTTGCCGAATCTGATGGAGGCTTACTGGCCGTCTATCCTGAAAGAGTTTCAGAACTACAGCCTTGTGGAATATAATCTGCTCCGACACGCGAAGTATGAATGTCCGGAAAAACAAGAATCAGACAATCGTGGGATTGGGATTCAGTCAGCAAAGGGACAAGAATTACAAACTTCGGAGATCAGGCTTTTGGAGAAGAAAAACCCGGAAATCCGGGAAACGAAAGAAGAGTGCCTGATTCTGACCCTGGAGGATTCTCTTCTGGCTCACCAGAAGGAGGAAGAGATTTACCATATTCTGGAAAAAATCTTAAATGAGCGGTGCGGTCTTTCTGTCCGCATTTCCATCCGATTCTGCGAAAAGCAGGAGTCAAAATGCAGGAAAAATGCGGAAATTCAGCTGAAAAATGAGGTGGAAAATATTGTCCGTAATTCTTCTTTTTTTACTGAAAAGACGGAGGAATATCTGACAGGCGATGCGGGCTCAGATACGCCCTGGGAGAGCGAAGCTTCAGGCAAACGGCACAGACATGTAAATGATCAGAATGGTGTTGACGCGGGACAGAAGTCGGCGCACAATCGCGAAGCGCGGTATGTTTCTGACGGGCACGGCAAGGACCACTCCCAGGATGGCCGCAAAGTACATAACTCTGGGACAGTTGCCAATGGACGCGGCGGGAATCATCCGGACAATTCGGGCCGCGATGGCCGCAGCCGGGGAAGCTACGGCAGCTACCGCCGCAGCGACAACCCGGACGTCATCTACGGGCGGGACTTTGACGATGAACCTGTCCGCATCGACCAGATTGCCGGGGAGATGGGCGACGTGGTCATCCGCGGGCAGGTGCGTTCCATGGATGAGCGTCCTATCCGCAACGAGAAGACGATCGTCATGTTTGCCGTCACAGACTTTACCGACACAATCATGGTGAAAATGTTCTGCAAAAATGAGATGCTCCCGGAGATCAAAAAGGGTGTTTTTGAGGGCGCATTTCTGAAAATCAAGGGTGTGACCACGATTGACCGCTTTGACCATGAGCTTACCATCGGTTCCATCCTGGGTATGAAGAAGATTCCTTCTTTTGTGACGACACGAATGGATACCAGTCCGGAGAAGCGGGTGGAACTTCACTGTCACACCAAGATGAGTGATATGGACGGGGTCTCCGATGTGAAGGATATCATCAAGCGCGCGATGAAGTGGGGACACAAGGCGCTCGCCATCACGGACCATGGCGATGTGCAGGCTTTTACCGACGCGGCGCACGCCCTTTCCAGGGACGACGATTTCAAGATTTTGTACGGGATGGAAGCTTACCTTGTGGACGACCTGAAGGGGCTTGTGGAGAACCCCCGCGGGCAGAGTCTGGATGGCACTTTCGTGGTTTTCGATCTGGAGACCACAGGGTTCAGTCCGGAGAAAAATAAGATTATCGAAATCGGCGCGGTGAAAGTGGAGAATGGGAAGATTACGGAAAAGTTTTCCACCTTTGTCAATCCGCAGACGCCGATTCCTTTTGAAATTGAAAAACTGACCTCCATCAACGATGAGATGGTGATGGGGGCGCCTTTGATCGCGGATGCACTGCCGGAGTTTATGGAATTTTCCGAGGGTGCGGTGATGGTGGCGCACAACGCGGATTTTGACATGAGTTTTATCCGCAAAAACTGTGAATTGCTGGGACTTCCCTGCGATAAGACAGTGCTGGACACCGTTTCTCTGGCGCGGACACTACTGCCCCAGCTGAACCGTTACAAGCTGGATACCGTTGCGAAAGCGCTGCATATTTCACTGAATCATCACCATCGCGCGGTGGATGACGCCGGATGCACGGCCGATATTTTTGTGAAGTTTGTCGATATGCTGCATGCACAGGGGGTGGATAACCTGGATCAGCTTGAGGAGATGAGCGCATCCTCGGAGGAGACGGTCCGGAAGCTGCCCACTTATCATGCCATCATGATCGCGCAGAATGATATCGGGCGCGTGAACCTGTACAAGCTGGTTTCCGACTCCCATATTAAGTATTATAACCGTCGTCCCCGGGTGCCGAAGAGCGAGTTTGCGCAGTACCGCGAGGGGATTCTTCTCGGATCGGCCTGCGAGGCAGGCGAGCTGTACCGGGCGATTTTAAACGGCCGTCCGGAGGAGGAGATTCGCAGGATCGCGTCCTTTTATGATTATCTGGAGATTCAGCCGCTGGGTAATAACGCGTTTATGCTGCGGGATGAGAAAAGTCCGGTGGAGACGGAGGAAGATATCAGGGATATCAACCGGAGAATCGTATCGCTGGGCGAGCAGATGAACAAGCCGGTGGTGGCCACCTGCGACGTGCATTTCCTGGATCCGGAGGATGAGGTGTACCGCCGTATCATCATGGCGGGCAAGGGATTTAAAGATGCGGACGATCAGGCGCCGCTGTTTTTACGCACCACAGAGGAAATGATGGAAGAGTTTTCCTATCTGGGGAGTGAAAAGGCGGAAGAGGTCGTCATTACCAACACAAACAAAATCGCGGACATGTGTGAAAAAATCGACCCGGTGCGGCCGGACAAGTGTCCGCCGGAGATTGAGAATTCCGATCAGATGCTGCGCGATATCTGTTACAGCCGCGCCCACGAGATTTACGGTGAAAATCTGCCGGAGATCGTGACGAAGCGCCTGGAGCGGGAGTTGAATTCCATCATTTCCAACGGGTTCGCCGTGATGTATATCATTGCACAGAAGCTGGTGTGGAAGTCCAATGAGGACGGTTATCTGGTGGGCTCCCGCGGG
>JAJBTR010000408.1:0-4112 GCA_020860745.1 Lachnospiraceae bacterium
ACGGGATAGGACACGGACGCATCCGCGGTAGGCACGAATATCTGCAGTAGTCTCATGGAGAGGAAACGGACGAAAACGCTGAAAGTATGAAAATAGTCCGTATGTCACCGGAAAACATACGGACGAAAATGTACTGTGAGTAAATATAGTCCGTATAGTATGTAAAAAGCGCCGGAGTGTGGTTTGCGCTCCGGCGCCTGATGCTAATTATCAAAAATAGTTCTGGTTGACAATGACTATAATCGCGTAACAGAAATATCTGTCAGCTGGAAGCTCCCAATCGCGTAACAGAAACTCTTGTCAGCTGGAAGCTCACCATAGAGCAACGGAAACTCCTGATCGTTGGAAGCTTACATCATACATTACCGCAGCAGATCTTCCCGGTTAAAGTAGGTCGTATGCAGCAGCCTATGTGACAATTCTCCGCACGGCTCTTGCAGATACTCGTCGTAGATCTTCGTGATCGCCGGATTCTTGTGGGAAAGACGGATCGGAAGCTCGCGTTCGGCTTCGTAGATAGCTTTCTTTCTCTGTTCCATGATCTTCCAGGTACGGATGGCGTTGCCGCCGCCTCCGATACAGCCGCCGGGGCAGGCCATGATCTCAACGAAGTGGTAATCTGCCCGGCCTGCCTGAATCTCATCGATCAGTTTGCGGGCGTTTTTGATGCCGTGGGCGACTGCCACTTTGACGGTCAGGTCACCCAGCTGGACGGAGGATTCTTTGATTCCTTCGAATCCCCGGACCGGCGTGTACTCTAACGGTTCCATCTCTTTTCCCATGACGACTGCGTAGACGGTGCGGAGTGCTGCCTCCATAACCCCTCCGGTTGCCCCGAAGATCAGGCCGGCGCCGCTTCCCGTTCCGAACGGATCGTCGAACGGCGTGTTCGGGAGCTCCTTGAAATCGATGCCGCCTGCGCGGATCATGTTGGCAAGCTCCTGGACAGTGATGGAGATATCTACATCCTGGTAGCCGTTGCCGTTCATTTCGGGACGCTTGCACTCATATTTTTTCGCAGTGCAGGGCATCACGGAGATGCTGCAGATATCGGCCGGGTCAATGCCGCTTGCCTTGGGGAACCACGTTTTAATGAGGGCACCGAACATCTGTTGCGGCGACTTGGCAGTGGATAGATGGTCAGTATAGTTCGGTAAGTAGGTTTCGCAATATTTCACCCAAGCCGGGCAGCAGGATGTAAACATCGGCAAAGTGCCGCCGTTCTGTATCCTGTGCAGCAGCTCGGTACCCTCCTCCATAATGGTCAGGTCTGCCGAGAAATCCGAATCAAACACATAGTCAAAGCCAAGGCGTTTCAATGCAGATACCAGCCTGCCGGTGCTGACAACGCCGGGCTCCTCGCCCATTGCCTCCGCCAGGTTGATGCGGACGGACGGGGCGACCTGGATGACCAGTTTTTTACCAAGCCACATCTGATGACGGATTTCATCCGTGTCGTCGTGGATGGAAATGGCTCCTGTCGGACAGACCTGATAACACTGGCCGCAGTTGATGCAGCAGGTGTTTTCCAGTACCTGGCCGTAGGCCGGTGCGACAAGCGTGTGGAAGCCGCGGTTTTCTTTGGATAAAACATTGACTCCCTGAATTTCATTGCAGGTTTCCAGGCAGCGCCCGCAGACGATACATTTTTTCGGATTGCGGACGATGGACGGCGAAGAGCAGTCTCTCTCCTGGCTGCGGAGCTGGATGTCATAGCGGATGGGCTCATGCATGCCGAGATCCTGCGCCACTTTCTGCAATTCGCATTTTCCGCTCTTGGAGCAGACCAGGCAGTCCTGCGGATGTCTGGCAAAAATCAGTTCCAGAATATTTTTTCTCGCTTTTAATACTTTTGAGGAAGCGGTGTGGATCACCATTCCCTCACCCACCGGCGTGCTGCAGGCGGTGGACAGAGTGCGCATGCCCTCGATTTCCACTACACAGATTCGACAGACTGCTTTGACACTTTGATCTTCGTGATAACACAGGGTGGGAATGTGAATGTTGGCCTGTTTTGCTGCCTCCAGAATCATGGTCCCCTCCGGGACTTCCACTCTCCGGCTGTCGATTGTCAAATGAATCATTTGTAGATTCCCCCTTCCCTGCCGCAGATCGGGCAATAATCTTTGTCTATGTGCTTCAGATAGGCACCGCGGAAATTTTGGATACTGGTCTGGACGGGAACGACAGTGGAAGCGCCCAGTCCGCAGAGCGAGGTCAGCCGCATGGTTTCTCCCAGTTCTTCAATCAGTGCCAGATCGCGGATAGAGCCCTTTCCGAGGGCGATTTTGCTGACCAGGTTAAAGAGCTGCTGGCCGCCCTCCCGGCATGGGGTGCACTGTCCGCAGGACTCGCCGCGGAAAAAGTCCAGATTGTTTAATACGATATCTACAATACAATTCCGGTCGTCGATGACCAGGATGGTGCCGCATCCAAGACGTCCGCCGGAGGAAGAAACAGTGTCAATATCCAGATTCATGTCAATCTGATCGGGGTTGATAATGGCGCCGGAAGCGCCGCCGGTCTGTACCGCGAGCAGCTGCCGGTCATCCGAAATGCCGCCGCAGACATCGTAGATGAGTTCTTTCAGATTAATTCCCATGGGAAATTCAAAAACGCCGCGCCGCTTTACATTGCCGCAGACGGTAAAAAGCTTTGTGCCGGGGCTTCCGGCTGTGCCGATGGTGCGGTACCAGGCCGCGCCGTTCAGAATAATCGGTACCAGGTTGGCCAGCGTTTCTACATTATTCAGCATGGTCGGTTTTCCGAACAGGCCGCTGATGCTGGGATAGGGCGGACGGAATCTCGGCTCGCCTCGTTTTCCCTCGATGGATTCAAAGAGGGCGGTCTCCTCGCCGCAGACGTAAGCGCCGGCGCCGGAGCGGAATTTGATTTCAAAATCATATCCGGAACCCATCATATTTTTACCCAGATAGCCGCGCGCTTCCGCATCGTCTAAGGCTGCCCGCATGATGGGGAAGAGATAGGTGTACTCGGCTCTCATATAAATATAACCGATGTGAGCGCCCACTGCCTTTCCCGCGATAGCCATGCCCTCGAAGATGGAACAGGGGTCTGTGGACAGGAGGATGCGGTCTTTGTTCGTGCCCGGCTCTCCCTCGTCTGCGTTACAGACAATGTAGCGGACCGGATCGACTGCATTTGCCGTAAACTCCATCTTGCGGAAGGTGGGGAATCCCGCGCCGCCGCGGCCCCGCAGGCCGGCCTCTTTTACTTCGTTGATAATCTCGTCTGTCGTCATGGTAAGCGCTTTTTTCAGAGCCTGAAATCCGCCCTGGTCTGCATATTCCTGAGCACTCTTCGGATTGATTTTTCCGCGGTTTTTTAAAAGAACATGTACTTCCTGCATCATATCACATCCTCTCTTATGTACTGCTTGATGACGTCTTTCACCGTCTCCGGTGTCAGGTTGACATAGGCTTTGTCGTTAATCATGATGGCCGGGGAGGATTCACACAGCCCCAGGCAGGGACAGTATTCCAGGGTAAAACGCCCGTCCTCCGTGGTTTCGCCGATACCGATCCCCAGCTGTTCTTCGATGGCTTCCACAATCTCCATGGCTCCCCGGACATGGCAGGGCGCACTCTTGCACATCCGCACGATATACTTTCCCTGCGGTTTTACGGAGAGCATCTCATAAAACGTGACGAAACTGTAGACTTTCGGCAGGGGGATGTTCATCTCCCTGGATATGACTCCGGTTACCTCTCTGGAGATGACTGACGTGACTTTCTGTACCTGGATCAGTACTGTCATCAGCATGTCCGGCCGGTCGCGGTATTTTGCCGCGATGGCGGCTACCTGAACCAGCTTTGAGGATGGAGTCTCCAATACATAGTTCTCTTTTCCCATTGTGTCTCCTTTCTCTTATTAAAGAATATAATTTGTTACTGTTCACTCGTCAGCCACTTACACCGCTGAGTGGCTGCGAGCCAGCGCCAAAATGTTGGCTTTCAGCACTTTGTGTGCATCACGCGGAGCGTGTTACGTTCACGGGCTAGTCAGCCTGTGAACAGTAACTATAATTTTACAATTAAATTATACAACGCGACATTTCCAAAATAAAACATGGAAAATATATGGTATAATAA
>JAJBTR010000408.1:4122-7209 GCA_020860745.1 Lachnospiraceae bacterium
AAGTAATACTTGGAAAAGGTGCAAAAAAGATAAGGGCAGGCATGTGAGAATCCTGCCCTTATGCGATTTTGATAAATTTTCCTGTAATCAGCAGAATCGAAAATTACTTATATGGATATTCATTCGTCCGCCACGACAGTGGCCGGTGAATTGTGAATTCCGCCATCTACGCTGATAGAAACGCCGTTGGTAAATCCGGATTCATCACTGGCAAGATAGAGAGCCAGGTATGCGATCTCCATCGGTGATCCCACTCGCTTTAACAGCTGAGTTTCCGTCATCGCGTTCCAGGATGCTTCGTCCGGAAATGCATTCCGAAGCATGGGGGTCTCTATGGTCCCCGGCAGGATTGCGTTTGTCCGGATGTTATATGGCGCTAGAAGTACGGAAGCGGCGCGTGAAAGAGCATCGCTTGCGCCCTTACTTGCACAGTAAGCGGTCAGACCGCCGCCGGAATTTGCTGCAGCCATGGATGACACGACGACAATAGCGCCTCCGCCGACTTTTTTCATATAGGGAACAATGGTCTTGTAACCCAACATATGTCCCCAACCGTTAATGTCCATGACAGTTTTCCAGTTTTCATAAGTGATGCTGGAATAGGGAACGGAATCTAAGACGCCGGCGTTGTTGACCAGAATGTCAATTTTACCGAAACGCTTTTCTGCCGCCGCGGCCACCTCGAGCCAGTCTTCTTCTTTCGAGACATCCTGCCGCATGATTAAAATATCATCCTGGTATTTGCCGTCAGGGTCAAATTCGGAAACAATTTTCTGCATTTTTTCCACTTGGCGGCCTGTTGTTACAACTTTGGCGCCCTCTTTCACAAAGAGTTCCGTGCAGGCGGCTCCCATGCCGCTTCCGCCGCCGGTGATGATAGCTACTTTACCGTTTAATCTGTTCATAATAATTTGCTGCCCCCTTTTATTTAGTTTGTCCCATGGTGTTATTACATGCTGGTATACCCGCCATCCACGCAGCAGATCAGTCCGTTTACATAGGAGGAGGAAGGGGAAGCCAGGAAGATGGCTGCCGTATCCAGTTCGCCCTCTTTGCCGTATCGTGCCATGGGGATCATGGTGCGTGCGTATTCCTGGAAGAATTCGCTCTCCAGAGTTTCTTTCGTCAGCGGAGTCTCAAAGTATCCCGGGCAGATGGTATTGACATTGATGCCTTTTTCACCCCACTCGGCTGCCAGTGCACGGGTCAGGTTGACGACGCCGCCCTTTGCCGCATGGTAGGGAGTGGCGGGAGCGATTTTGTTGCCGACCAGTCCATACATGGAAGCAATATTGATGATCCGTCCGTATCCGGCGGGAATCATGGCTTTCTTTGCCACGGCGCGGGCCATCTTGAAGGTGCCGGCCAGGTCGATATTTACCTCATTCATAAACTGTTCGTCAGTGATATCCTCCGCCGGAGCGACCGCGCCGGTGCCTGCGTTGTTGATCAGGATATCAACGCGTCCCATTTTTTCGAGAATTTCATCGACAGCGGTTTCCACAGCTGAGGTGTCAGTGATGTCGCATTTTACGCCGATGGCTTTTACGCCGTAGGTTGCGGCAATCTCCGCGGCATTGGCGTCCACTTTTTCTTTTCTTCTTGCGAGGCATACGATGTTCGCGCCCTGGTTAGCCAGAGCCTTTGCCATCTGCACGCCCAATCCGGTGGAGGCACCGGTTACCACTGCTACCTGTCCTGTAAGGTCAAAATAATTTTTCATCTGATCCATCTCCTTTGTTTTGTATATACAGATTTTAAAACCCGCTTCCTGCGAACCTGAGGACATGATAACAGGAGATTGACATTTGATAAATATTCAATTTAAATATTTTTTAAAGGGTCAATTTTGACGGCGCAATGATATACGGACAATATGGATGAAGGATTTAGATGTAATAAGCACAAATGAGCCAAAATGTTTGCATGACTGGTGAACAGTGAAATATGATCATGAATTGCAGGTTCATGATAAGTCTGAGTTAATCTGGCGGCTTCTGGCGATGTCATGTTCAAAGACGCGCTCGATGATTTCGATGGCCAGGCCGACCTGATCCGGCTCCAGACCGGCATAGTTGATGATGAGGGTTCCCATGCTTTTGAGGCCCTGATGCCGCGTATAGTCGGAGAGGAGCGCCAGTTCAATGCGCTGCTCTTCCGCCTTTGCCTTAATCTGTTTGTCGGTCAGGGCTGTGTTGACGTGAATCAGAAAGTGCGTCCCGGCATTGGCTTCCCGGATTTCGCTGATCCGGCTCAGGTCAGATTGTTTCAGAGCTTCCAATACCAGATCCCGTTTCTGCTTGTAAATCTGCTTCATCCGGTTGATGTGGCGGGAAAAATAGCCCTCGGAGATAAAATGAGCCAGGGTCAACTGTTCAAAGGCGGAGACCGTACAGGAATAAAAGCTCATGGTATCCTGGTAGCGCTCCAGCAGATACGGCGGCAGAATCATATAACTGATGCGGATGGACGGCACCAAACTCTTGGAAAAGGTGTTCATGTAGATGACTTTTGCGTCCTCGTCGATGACGTACATGGGCGGAACGCTTCTTCCGGTATAGCGAAGTTCGGAGTCGTAGTCATCTTCGATAATGTAGCGCTCCGGTTTTTCCCGGGCCCACTGGAGGAGTTGGAGACGCCGTGTAATCGGCATAACGGTTCCGGTGGGGAAGTGGTTGGAGGGGGAGACATGGATGACATTGGTGCTGCTGTTTCGGAGATAATCGATGCGCATTCCTTCATCGTCCATGGGAATATAGTCCCAGACGGTGCCCTGGCTGGCGGAAATCTCAGAAAACTTTTTGTATCCGGGATCTTCCATCGCCATGACTGTGTTAAATCCCAATACCTGCAGGAGACGGGAATAGAGATACTCCGTCCCGGCGCCGATGATAATCTGCTCCGGATCCGCCTTGATTCCGCGGTGGCGGTAGAGATAGGCGGACAGTGCGATGCGCAGCTCATAAAGTCCGTTGTAGGGAATCGTGCCAAGAACAGAGGCGTTTCGCTCAGAAAGGACAGTGCGCATCAGTTTTGACCAGGTGGCGAAAGGAAAATGCTCTACAGAGGAGCGGTTGGCCTTGAAGT
>JAJBTR010000058.1 GCA_020860745.1 Lachnospiraceae bacterium
ACTCCTTCTTCCAGAGAACACTTTCTTTACTTACGGCATGTCTTTACATGAGCAGTTCCTAATATTCCCCATATCCTTCATTTTTTACCTTTATGATATCCATTCCATCGCTCATTCAAATCACCTCGAATCCTTCCAACAGATCATAGACTGCCGTTAACCTTTCACCATCTACACAGGCTTTCCCGAAAAAATCATCCCGGTCACGGTACCATTTATCATTGAAATGTACGGCACAGGTTCCCTCCTCCGGGACTGCTTCCAGTATCTGTTCCTCACCAAAATAAGAAAACCGAACCTTCACCGGTTTTTTTTAAAGGAAATACAAATCATAAAAATCAAAATCCTTCCGGTCGAACGGGATTAGCTGATAAAGGTCATCAATCAGCCACTTCATAATATTCAGATTTCCGAAATACGGTTGGTAGCTTATACGTTGCGCAAGGAAATCCTTTGCCGCCGCATATAACTTTACCGCTTCTTGCATATTCCCTTGCTCTGTCCGGATCCGCGCAAGCCTGGTATACACCTCCGGCAGGGGATCCCACAGGTTCCGCGCATTTTTTATTCTGGGATATAAGCCCTCGATCATGGAAACATATTTTCCATAATCTTTCTCTACGAAATATCCATTCTTGTACATATCCGCGACTTTATAGGTGCAGGTAAGGTTTCCCCTCTCCATAGACCGGGAATTATGGTAGAAAGCCTTCTCATAATCCCGCTCGTCGCATCTCCCGTAATACCAGATATATCCCAGTCCCTCATCAGCTGCATCCAATCCAAAGGAGGCTGCCATCTCATAATATTTCAGCACCAGGTCAAATCGCTTCTGTTCATAGTAGTATCCGCCCAGCTGCATCATGTCTTCCGGCTGGTTCTCCTCAGCAATCAGAAATTCCAGCGCTTCGATAAGGAAAAACTCTTCGTCCTCCGAATGATTCGAGTGGGAGTTGAATTCATCAATATACTGCCGCGCCTCTGTCGCAGTTAAGCCATCTGCGTTACTGTTTTTTGTTGCCATCTGCTTTTCTTCCTCCCTGCCATTGCCTCTGCCAACCATATCATAGCATATACTCTTACAGGCCGCCACACATCTAGAACCAGATCAGTGCTCCCAGCATTATCAATCCAACCCCTGGCAGCGCCGCCATAAAAACAATCATGAAAAAGATATAACTCAGCACACCGTACCCGGAGCCGCCGTTCTTTTTCTGTCTGTGCCCGGTATACTTGTCACCGCCGGATAATCTGTAGTCCATATAACTGTCTGCCGCATCATATTTTCCGTTTCTGTTCCAGTCGTTCACAAAGTACCTCCATTCATTTTTTTGGAAACCTGTATAATTCCTCTTTCGGATTCGGAGATTTAGGAAATATCCTTGAAAGATGTTCAATTATCTCGGTGTCAGGCATCAAATCTCCAAACTCGCTCCACCTTCTTTTTAATTCCTCGTAATTATCAATGGATAATAGCTTTTCTTTCGGTGTCACTTGATTGCCTCCCCTATCAGCTTATAAAATCCAGGGACATCACCAGTTTACCTCCTGTTGCCCTACATCTTTTTTGCATGTTTCATAATACTCACACATCATGCAGCACCCTCTGCACTGCCTGTCTCTGGTGAATATCTTCCGGATCCAATACCAAAACCGCATCTTTTTGCCCTCCAAAATCAAAAAAATGGAATCGGAAGAAGAAATTTTTTCTTATCCTGATTCCATTCTACGAAATTTTAAGTCCAATAAAACTCCCTTGCAAAAGAACTTTTGTTCGGGCGGCACGGCTTTATGGCGACTAAAATCGCCTTCTCATAACCATGTTTTTCTTATAAATATTGCTCCTGCAACCGTACAATCTCCGTCTTCACTTCCTCCACAACAGATTCCGGGCCGACAATCTGCGCGCCGTTTCCCAGCGCCATCACCCAATGGATGAACTGGTTGCTCACCTCCACGCGGACATTGACAACAAAATGCACCTCATCTTCTTTCCGGATCGGGATATCTTTCCCAAACCGGTCGATGATCGCACCAACCAGATAATTCGCACAGCGAAGCTTCACCACTTCCTCCCGGCCGCCGTACATGCCGAACATTTTTTTCGCATACACCGCCATATCAAATTCTTTAAACCGGCTCTTACCCTGCCGCAGTTCGTTCACAGTTTTAATGCGGAGCATTTTATCCACACGGAAATGCTTAATTTTTTCCTCCGCGCTGTCATAAGCGACCAGATAATAGTTTTCATCATCCCACGAGAGAGCCCAGGGACTGACCTGGTAGTAAGCCCCGCCGTGGCGCAGTTCCATCTCTTTCTCCACGTTCCACTGGTAATACTGGAAACGGATCTGCCGGTTCTCCGCGATTGCCGAGTGGATCTCATCAACATTGTAATAAATGCTCTCATTCATCGTCTTAATGCGGGAGGCCACATACACCTGGCGCTGCAGTTGCTTCGCCTTATGTTTGCTGGCAAGACCCTCGATCTTCTTGATCAACTCATTCGATTTCCTGGCCGTGATGAATTTTGCGGACTGGACGGAATCCACCAGAAGTTTCAGCTCCGCCAGCTGGAACTGGCGATTTCCGATATAGTAATAGTAAGTTCGGTTCTCCTGCACCCCGATCACATCCACGCCGAATTTCCGCAGGCTCTCAATATCATTGTAAAGGCTTTTCCGCTCCGCCGAGATATCATATTTCGCCAGTTCCTCTATAATCTCCGCCATGCTGATGGAATGGGTCTCATCCGTCTGCTCTAACAGTATTCTCATCAAATACACGATTTTCAGTTTCTGGTTTGCACTCTTTGCCATGGTGATATCCTCCCCGATCTTTATAGAATAAGGATACCATGAGACAGACGGATTGACCACTCCCATTTTAAAATGATGTCCAATAATCAGGACACAGTCGTCACTGGTAATCGTAAAAGCATTTATGACTCATGGCACACCGACGATTTCACAGGAAGAGCAGGTTCAGGAAACGGTGGATGCTACACGAAATTTGCTTCAATAGAGAAATAAAAAATATCCTTTTTCAAAAAAACAGAAAGCCAGACAGAAAACACGTATCCTCTGCCTGGCTGCAGTTATTATTCTTCTTCATCTATCATATTTTTCAAAATACCCCTTGTCGTCAAAGGCGAATCGTTTGCTTTTGACTTTTATTGATATTGCAAAAGGCAGTAAAATAAGAAAAACAGCGATTCCTAAAAATATTCCAATGCCGCCAATGATCTGTATTAAAGTGAACGTATGCACAGTCAGCCACTTAAGCCCCGCCACACTCAGCGGAATCATAAGGCACCATGAAGTAACGCTCCCCGGTCCGTAAATGGTCTTCTTTCCCTTTTCCCGATAACGTTGGTACATCAGTATTCCGCTTCGGGTATGGTTAATCGTCTCTCCAAGGCCGAAGAAAATCACAAGTGTAACAGCACTGATTTCTATTTTAAGCGTCGAGAATGTCACTAAGATCAGCACAATCTCCGCGCCCAGGTTCGTTACCATATTCGTACACTGGTTCTGTGGATATACCATTGGCTCTTTAGAATGAAACCCCGTGTTATTCATAAAATAAAATCCCGCCGGGAATGAATTTTCCTCAAAAATATGAATCGGCAACAGGATAGCAAATATACAGACAAGTTTTTTTGACTGTTCCCATGAATCCCAGTTCCAGATCAGGGTACATCCCATCACTACACCCAGGAAATAAACAGCATACAGCCATGTTCGGTCACACCATTTTTTTAACAAACCCATCATTTTAAAAATTATCCTTTCTCTCATACCCGGGGCGTTACATAATTTAACAGCCCATGCAGCACCAGACTCTGCATCATCCCACTGATTTCTTCCGAACTGATATCTTTCCCTTTTTCGTTCCAATGCTGTAAAAGGCCAAACATGGCAGAGTTTACGAAGCTGCTTAAGTAATCAAAATTCGGCGCATCCGCAGGGATCGGGAAATACTTTGTGACGAGTGGAATGATTTCCTCTTTTATTTTCGCATGGAAGCCGGAATCTCCATTTGGTCCCATCAGTATATATATTTTTTCATTCATTGCCATAAATATGATCGGGAAGAGATTTTCCAGAGATACGTTTTCCGCATACACCTGAATGATAGTAGCCTTTGTCTCATCCAGCAATTTCTTCTCGACATAATTCAGGAGGTGGTCAGTATCCACAAAATATTCGTAAAACGTGCTGCGGTTATATCCCGCACGCTTTGTAAGCTCACTGACGGCAATTTTGGAAATCGGCTTTTCCGCGGCCAGTTCCCAGAACGCATCCTCAAATTTCTGTTTGGTTTTCTCTGTGATTTCCGGTTGTTTTCTCATGTCTTCTCCCCTTTGATCATCCGACAGGCAAAAATATATTGATGGTTGATGTTTGCATTTTCAATGAATATAATTAATGGTACAACGGGTTGCCGGATGATGTCAAGAAGAAAAACCCGAAATAAAGCGAAATCAAATGATATGAAGGAGGCATTTTCTATGCAAACATTAGAAGCCATAGCAAAGAGAAAATCCACGAGGGATTTTAATCCCAATAAACCTGTATCAAGTGTCGTTGTCGATATGATTGTAAAAGCAGGCTGCCAGGCACCGGTCGGCGGCAACCACAGGGAATCTCTCCATCTGACAGTTTGCCGCAACAGGGAAATTCTTGATGAAATCAACCGGTCGACTGCAGCGGCCATGAAGATTGAAGAACGGGATTTCTTTTATGGTGCACCTGCTGCTATCTTTGCTTCTGCTTCCGAAGAACAGATGGCACCGGGGATTGAATTGGCAAATGCGGCATGTGTGATTGAGAATATGTTGATTGCCGCGACAGATGCCGGGGTAGATAACATTTACCTCTGGGGCGCCGTGCAGGCACTTTCCAGAAATAAGGAGATGTGTAAAAAAATGGGTATCCCGGAGGGATTTAAGCCTGTTTCTGCGGCAGCAATCGGCTACAGTCTCAGCGGTGATGCACAGCCGAGGGAGCTGTCTGTTTCACTTGACACGAACTATATCTGATTGAATTCGCTGCAGCATCCATCAAGGAGAAAATCCAATGACGGTATGAAGATGAAGAAGGATGGCGTGGAGGAGCGGTTTCGGAAGCACCTGTCCGGACATTGAGACATGCGGGAGGTGATATCTTGCTGTGTGAGTTGCGTTGGTCAAAAGAAGGAGAATTGGCTTCATGTACTCTGCTCCATTATCAAACTGTATCTTGGATATAATTCACACTCATTGATTCTTTATAATCGCTGTTCTTCATATTCCAGTTAATATCTGACCGAAATGAAATCTCCCTGCTGTGCATCATTCTTTTATATGCTCAATAATGCTCTTCTCTACCAACGATGAATAGGCATATCCAAAAGAATGTCCTGCTCCTTTTAATGTAACAAGCTGGGCATCAGGGAAATTTTCGATTGCCCTCTCAGAATAGCTTAATGGAACCATCTCATCTCTTGTTCCATGATAAATGATAACCGGCCCATCATACTTTTTCATTTCATTATATAAATCGTAATTTTCCGTATCAACTGCATATCTTTCACTGATGTCCATGTTGATCACATGGGTAATTCCATGTATTGGCCCAAAGGTTCGGTTAAAATCAATAATGGTATATGCAGGACAGAGTAAGAACAATCCTTTGACCTCATCTCCTCGATTTATGCCAACAATCGTTGATACAAAACCACCCTGGCTGTTTCCGGATAAATATATTTGAGCCTCATCAATATAAGAAAGCTGTTTTAATTCATCAAAAACTGCCTCCAGATCACTTGCCTCTGTAATGACAGACATATCTGTGGATTTCCCATCACTGCGGGAAAACGGAGAACCGCCGCAAAAATCAAAACGATATGCAGCGATTCCGTTTTTTGCCAGATTTTTCATGGAATACTCTTCATAATTATAACCATATCCATGGGAGTAGATCACGAGAGGAAATGGGCCATCGCCTTCCGGCTTAAACATTTCACCATATATTCTATTGTTACCATTTTGCACATAAATAACTTCTGTTGTCACTTCGTAGTTCCTTTTTTTCATCAAGATCACTCTCATGAGAATCTTATATTTCTGCCACCTGTTTATTTACATCATTGTTTAATGGCGTAAGCAATCTTAAGACCAAAATCTTCTCTGCTTGCATACTTCATAATCATCTTACCTCCCTGTTTTTCATATAACTTCTTAAGAGCAACATCCATTAAGCTGTTTTGGCCAGACAAGAAATCATCCATCTGGAGGATTTGAAAGATCGTACTCTAAGAGTGTGAAGGCATTCCCTGATATTCTATTGGGTCTTTATCAAAAATTGCAATGATTCTCAGATCAGAAAGTGCTGTATAATAAAAGTGGAAGAAAAGCCAGATGCTGGCCGCTGCAACATCTCAGTTTATCCATCAAGTTAAAAATACAATCTGAGCATTTCTGAGCATGTAATATAGGTATTAGACATTAAGCCTTGCTCCGAATAAAATGTAGGTGTCCCAAAAGGATGCCTGCATTTTTTAGCAAGGGCAAAATCAGCTACCGCGCCATGAAGCCGGTGCTGTTTGAGTTCCCCACCTATGAGTATCTGAAAACAGGCGATGTGCTTGGCAAATGCCTGAGTTTTAAAGAAGAACATTAAACAGAAACGAACGAAAGGAGATCATCACGATGAATAAAATGACTTTACCGAAAATCGCACTGGGTGCCTGGGCATGGGGAAATGACGGCACCTTTGGAAATACAGTCACCCCGGAGCAGATGAAACCGGTCTTCGACGCTGCAATGGAAAATGGCCTGAACCTGTGGGATACTGCCCTTGCCTACGGCATGGGTAACAGCGAAAAGATGCTGGGCGGCCTGATTGCTGGACTTGACAGGGACAGCTACATCATTTCTGATAAGTTCACGCCGCAGTGTGCGGACTATGGCGCGGCAGACCCTGTTGGCGATATGTTGAAAACGGAGCTTGGATTCCTAGGGATCGAGAACATGGATATTTACTGGCTCCATAACACTATGGATGCCGTCAAGTGGATTACCGCCATTGCGGAGTATTTTGAAGGCAAAGAAAACGTCCCCATGCTGGGTGTTTCCAACCACAATCTCGCAGAAATGAAACAGGCTGACGAGATTCTGAAAAGCCACGGCCTGAAGCTCTCCGCTGTCCAGAATC
>JAJBTR010000349.1 GCA_020860745.1 Lachnospiraceae bacterium
CGCAGGATCTATCTGAATATCCTCATTATCCAGGAAAATAAAACTATTCCTGCACTGCCTCAGATGTTTCAGCACATCGTCTGATTTATAGTTAAATAATTTTATTGCATTGTACTCTTCTGTCTGTTTCAAATCCTCCAGCATATCATAGAGAACCGTTTTTCCAGTGCCACTATCCCCGCCCACAAGGGTAATACGGTCCTCAAACCTCAAATCATATGAAAAAGGATCTGCCTTAAACTTAATCTCATCATAAATCATCTGATTCTCTCCTTTCGTACTCACGGCTCCACCATGCGTTGTACCCCGCATTCCCTGTCACGACATCCGTATCATTAAATCTGATTTGCACATGATCCGGAATCTCTGCAAGCGTTGGCCGGGACATGCAAATTTTTACATTCTCCATTGAAAATATAACCTTTAACACATTTGGACCGCATTCCTCTACACATACTACTTTTTCGGGATGCTTTACTATATTAAGTAAAGTCTTACAGCCAGAGGAAAGGTTTCGAATAGTACCTAATCCATACCTGGTCTCTATATGCTTGTCCGGTGTCAGCTTCGCGTCATCTAGCTGTTTAATCAAAGCGATTTCCTTATCGGACATTTCCTCATTAGCTGTATTTAAATTAAAAAAAGGTCATTCTTAATAATCCAATCTTTTGAATCCCTTTTTTCTGTGTATATATCTATCATGAAACATCACTCCTTCAAGCAGCTTTCCTGTCCAACTATACAGGCACGTTGTCTCTCTGCTTTTTATTGTATCATATGGTAATCAATTTTCAAATAAAACATTCACAAATCCAAACGTCACGTGATCCAGACTTATTATTTACCTAACCAGGATAAACCAGAATAGAAATTTTGCCATTTTGCGCAAAAAATCGTTTGTAATCACCTAAAGAACCAAAAACCGGTTGCACGAACTCCGCGGAATACACTATAATGAATCAAAGCAGTCGGGTCTGCAAGACGGAAAAACATCATTACCCGTTTGTATAACTGATTTGATTTAATCCAAAACCTGACGATTCAGACTCAAAAGGAATCATTTTATGGAACAGAACGCAACAAAAACCATCCCCACCCGATGGGACTATATAACAGAATTTGCATTGAAATTAGGCGAGAGAATGCTGATCAGCGGCGCGAATCTGGAGCGCGTCACCGACGCAGTCTATCATATCTGCGAGAGTTACCACTGCCGAGAAGTCCATTTTTTCGCCCTGAACTGCTATCTGAATCTGAGCCCGGAGAGCCCGGACGGCTATAAAGTCTCCGGCCAGCGCTGCATTTACAGCGGCATGGACATTCATCTCAAACAGCTCGGACAGCTGAACCAGCTTTCCAGACAAGTCTGCGCGAAAAAGCCGGAACCGGAAAAACTGGACGATTTACTGGACGATGCCATCAACACGAAAAGCTATCCACTGCCAATGACATTTGTGGGCTATCTGATTGCCATGGTCGCGATGACCTATATCTTTGACGGCACCCTCCGTGATATGATCGTTATCCTGATTAATACGGTATTCATCTTTTTAGCCGGTCTTCGCGTGAAAAAACTGGTGATTAACAAGATTGTTTACGATGTGCTCTGTACTTTTATGGTAGGGTGCATAGCCCTCTTCTTCCAGTATATCGGTCTGATTGACACCGTTTTTACCGTGATGATCGTCAACAGCATGATGCTGATTCCCGGAATTCCTCTGGTCAACTCCATCCGGAATGTACTCTGCGGGAATGAGATCAACGGCATCCTGGAGTTTTTCAAAGTGATCATTGAGACGATTGCTATTGCGGGCGGATTTATTTTAAGCATCCACCTTTTTGCTCTGTAAATGAACGCAAGCCATGAGCCGTGCAGCGGAGTGCAGCTATCGAGTGGGCACGGCAGAGTTTATGATAAAATGGGGAGAATGATTATGACTGACGCGATACTGCTGATTATCTTTTCTTTTTTTGCATCTCTGGGATTCGGCATTGTGTTCCGCATTGAGAAAAAATATCTGATGATAGCAGGCTTCAGCGGAGCCCTGACGAGATTTGTCTACCTGCTTCTTATGCAGTTTATTTCAGAGAGCTTTATTTATAACTTCCTGGCAGCCGCGGTTGCTGCGCTGTTTGCGGAACTGATGGCAATTTATACCAAAAATCCATCCACGATTTTTCTATACCCGTCCATCATCCCGCTGATTCCCGGAGGTGCACTCTACTACTCTGTCGTCGGATTGATGCTGCAGAACAGCGAATACATCTCCGGATACCTGGCCCTGTGCATCCACTCCCTGGCCGGACTGGGGCTTGGCTTTGTCTTCGTATCTATTATCATGCATTACAAACGGAGATATCTGCGGATTGTGAGGAGACGGAAAGCGCTTGCCGCGTTGAAAGCGGCAAAAAAAGCGCAGAAAGGACCTCACTGATATTATACGGCTCTTTCATCTCACCGCTTCAGTTTTCCTATCCCTTCCAGCCGCCGGAGCGCTTCTTTTAATGTCTCATCCTGCTTGGCAAAATGGAAACGGATCAGATGATTGACATCCTCCTTAAAAAAGCTGGAGCCGGGTACCGCTCCGACGCCCACCTCGCGCGCCAGATCGATACAGAATTCTTCGTCATCTGCATAACCAAATTCACTGATATCCACCAGCACATAATAGGCGCCCTGCGGTTCCGTGCAGGCAATCCCACGATCTTTCAACCCGCCGACAAACAGGTCTTTCATATGAGTGTACTTCTGCTGCAGCCACTCATAATAGGCATCGCCAAACTGCAGCGCGGTCACCGTCGCCTCCATAAGGGGAGCCGCCGCGCCGACCGTCAGAAAATCATGGACTTTTTTCACCCGGTCGATCACTTCCGGGACAGCTATCACATAGCCGAGCCGCCACCCGGTGATGGAATAGGTCTTGGACAGGGAGCTGCAGATAATCGTCCGCTCCCGCATCCCCGGCAGAGTCGCCATGTAAATATGTTCGTATGGCTTGTATACAATATGCTCATATACCTCGTCCGTGATGACAAAGATATCATATCGGATTGCCAGCTCCGCAATCGTCGTCAGTTCCTCGCGCGTGAATACTTTTCCGCAGGGATTGGAAGGATTGCAGAGGATCAGCGCCTTCACGCCCGGCTGCCGGACCGCAGCCTCCAGCACATCCGCGTCAAAGCCAAAATCCGGCGGCACAAGCGGCACATAAATCGGCTCCGCCCCGCTCAGAATCGCGTCCGCCCCGTAATTTTCATAAAACGGGGAAAAAACCACTACTTTGTCACCCGGATCACAGACCGACATCATCGCAGCCATCATGGCTTCCGTGCTCCCGCAGGTCACCACAATCTCCTCATCCGGGTTTACCCGCATACCGGAAAAATGCTCCTGCTTTTTCGCAAGAGCTTCCCGGAAATTCTGCGCGCCCCAGGTCAGAGCGTACTGATGAGGTCCGCGCGGCGCCACCGCCGTCAACGCATCCGTCAATTCCCTCGGCGGGTCAAAATCCGGGAATCCCTGGGACAGATTCACTGCCCCGTATCGGTTAGAGACCCGCGTCATCCGACGGATGACGGAGTCTGTAAAAGTTTCTGTTCTCTTTGATAAAGCAGGCATATATTACCTCTTTCTATTCGTATACTGATTGATCAAAAGTGATACAACCCATATCATATTTTTTCTGCAGTTCTTCGCCCTTTGCATCCGGACTCTTTTTCTACGATATAATGAGCGCAAGCGAGAAGAATGCACGAGTGCATTCGGCGAACGGCGAAATGTGATCATGTGCCGTATTTGCACATGATATAAAAACAGGCCAGTCATTTGATATCACAATTTACAAATCACCAGCCTGCAATATCCATATCAGAAAACACCTTTAAAAATACCCATAATAGGTCTTCTGCACCACGGCATGGTACACCATATCGATCATGGTATTAAAATCAAACACCGGCAGTCCGGTGACCGCCTGGATTGCTTTCGCATAGGGCGGCAGATCGCTGCACTCTAAAAGAATCGCCCCCACCTCCGGTTCCCGCTTCAGCAAATCCGCCGCGGCATCGCAGAGTGCCTTTTTCAGCGCGCCATTGTCCAGCGTAGTCTCACCGTAACGGATCGGATGAAACTCCGGGAACCCGCCGATATCCACGACAACCAGCCGTTCCATATCCGTGCCGACCTGCTGCAGCACTGTATCACTGATATTCTCCCCACTGGCCGCAAAAACCGCGATTTTTTTCTTTGCCGAGACCGCAGTCTTGATCAGGGGAAGCTGGCAGAGGCTTGACAGGAACACCGGCACGTCCACCGCTTCCGCCACCTCGCGCTGAAAATACGCAAAATAACCGCAGGCTCCGATGATGGCACGGACGCCCTCGTTCTCCAGCTCTTTGGCTGCGGCCAGAATCTCGTCTTTCAGTCCCGCATCACCGGCAAAGAGCCGCTCCACGTCAAAAGTAACTTTCCGGTATAAAACCGGGAAAGGGTAAGTGGTCGCGTTCGCCACATTGCCCGGCATCTTCGGGTAGATCAGTTCGATTGCAATGATGCCGATGGCAAATCCCGCCGTGTAGCGCACCGGGGTCTCATAAACCCCGTTCAAATCTTCTTTCGTCTCAAGCCTTCCCTGCCAGGCCATAGCGTCCTCCTTAATTATGTTCCAATTAGGCGATTTACAGCGTTCCCTCATTCAGATAGGCCAGCAGCTGCTCCTTATCCATACCTCCGATGCCGATGTCATCCAGCGTCAGCCCTTCCGCATAGAAATCGTATCCGGTCATCACAGAACCCAGCGTGATCATACTGTCGATCACCGGCGTCGCGATTCCGTATTTTTTCCCGAGCTCATGATAGATATGGCAGCCCACAGGCACATCCTCCGTGATGTAGCGGTTCTGTATGGTAAACGGGCCTGTGCCGTAACCGGTCGGCCACTGATCGTCAAAGGGAACAATGCACTCGTCTCCCATGTACTCCGGTCCCAGGATGCTTGTCCGGGAGAGGAAATTCTTCTTCTGGAAATACTGAATGCCGACGCCCATCGCCTCCGCCAGCTTTACTTCCTCCTGATAAAACGCATACTGAACCTCCGCGATGGACTCGCAGTATGCATGGCTGTAAATGGAATAGGTATACTTATCATTGCCGCCGAAAATCCGTCCCCAGTTCTCCATGACGCCGACGCCCAGCAGCGTACCCGGGCAGTGCAGCACCGGGTTGACATTGGAAAAGCCGATATCCATCACGGTATTGCCGGAGGTATAACCATCCCCCTGGGTAATCGAATCAAAGCATCCCAGCGCCTTTGAGCTCTCCAGGAACTCCTCCTGATCGGTACTCGGAAGCGCCGCTCCGCGGAGTGTGATTGCCCGGTATACCAGCCAGCACTCCGAGGTCATCACACCTCCCTCGGTCTCCACTCTCGTCCCGTAGGGCGCGCTGGACCAGCCGCCGACAATGATTTTCTTCGTGCAGCCCATCTCGCGCATCTTCTTGCGCAGCTTCAACGTTCCGAAATTGTCCGGAATGATGTGTACGATCATGCCATCCTCCAGGCAGGGAATCAGCTGCTCAAAAAACGAGTCATGCGCGATGGACGGCACCGCCACAATCAGCAACCTGCAGCCTTTTACACATGCCGCAATGTCTGTCGTGATCAGATCAAAATGCGCCGTTCCCAGACGCTTAAATCCGTATTTATTCTTCGGATTACCCGTCAGCGTGATGCCGGTCTTCTCCAAACCAGCCAGTGTAGAGGCTGCAAACGGCTCCATGTCAAAAAGACGCACCTCATTGCCGCCCAGCTTGCAGTCCGCCGCGACTGTCTTGCCCACGGCTCCGCCGCCCAGCACCGCCACCGGGTATCTTTTTAATTCATTCGTGTCAACCATAACCCCAATCCTCCTGTTAAAATTTTATATTATGAAACTCATTTATACTTCACGTATTTTACCGCTTTTAGAAATTTCAGTCCTTACAGACTCCCCACAATGTCGATATCGCATACAGCGGCACATTGATTAACTTCTCCTGTACACGAAAATCAGACATGGAAGTCCGCACGCCATACGATAGATGATAAGAAGTCACAAAACTTTTCAAACTCTTGGAATTCAGGTTTTCCTCCGCTTTCACCTCTACAGGGATAATACTTCCCTCATGCTGGAGAACAAAATCCACCTCGCCGGAGGACGCTTCCGCGGACCAGTAATATGGCATCGTATCCAATTCTGAAAGAATCTGCTGGCAGACATACTGCTCTGTCAAGGCTCCTTTAAATTCCGTAAAAATATCATTTCCTTTCAGAAGTGTCTTTGCATCCAGATCTGCCATAGCCGCCAAAAGGCCGACATCCACCAGATAAAGTTTAAATGCCGGGAAATCCTGATAGGCTTTCAGTGGCATAGCGCCCTTTTTTACCCGCCCTACCTTATAACAGAGGCCGCAGTCCCGCAGCCACTGAATCGCAAGCTCAAAATCTTTTGCACGGGCCCCCTCCCGCAATACACTGTAAATAAATTTTTTATTTTGTTTCGCCAGCTGGTACGGTATGCAGTCACACAACATCTGAATTCTCGGAACGACTTCCTTTGGTGCATGTTTAGAAAAATCCTGCTCATACGCTGAGATCAGCCTCTGATGCACTCTACGCACATTTTTCAGATTTCCATCTTTGACATAAGCATTGACTGCTGCAGGCATACCGCCCACATAATAATAATTTTTCAGCAAATCAATAAAACGATCTCTGAAATTGGCAATCATCTCAAAATCCTGCTGTCTTAAAAGCTTACAAAACGCCTCGTTTCCTGTCGCACACAAAAACTCAGGAAATGACAGAGGAAACAACTCCAGACTATCTGCCTTTCCAACCGGAAAAGATGTCCCCTCATGCATGGCAATACCCAGAAGAGAACCCGCAGTCAGAATATAATAAACACAGCGGTCGTCCTCCGCAAAATACTTCAGCGACTGCAAAGCAGCAGGCACCTCCTGGATCTCATCCAGAATGATCAGGGTATTCTCAGGCTCAATTTCCACATCGCTCTCAATGGCCAGCCCCTGCAAGAGCCGGTCTATGTTAAAATCACCTGAAAAAAGCTGCTGCATCCGCTTGTTACGGTCGCAGTTATTATAAGCA
>JAJBTR010000112.1 GCA_020860745.1 Lachnospiraceae bacterium
CCAGATAACTCTGTTTCTCCAATCAAAGGAAAATAAATCTCCACTGTCATCGCACACCAAACTTCTGTCATGCGTCACCACATACTTAATATCCGTCATGTCCGCATTCAGAATTTACAGCACCTTGCCCAGAAAATCAATGGTCCGCGGTTCCTGCGGATCCGCCAACACTTCGCAAAATTTCCTTTCCGCGACGCATAGGCTCCCTTTAAGTGAGATAGCAAATTTTAAATTTGCGTAATCGAACTTATGCACAGCCAGCGAGCTCCGCGAGCTTAATGAACAATCGTGCGCCTGCCCTGTGGATATATCCTCACTGGGTTTTCCCATTTCTACATCTTTTCCGGAGCGGAAAATCCAAGCAGATTAATCCCCGTCTCCAGCACGCTTTTCGTCAGTTCCAGCAGGCGGATATACCCTGCCTGCACAATCCGGTCTTCCTCCGCCATGATCTTCGTAGCATGATAGAACCGGTTCAGGGCATTTGCCAGATCATAAATGTACGCACAGATTTTATGGGGCGCGGTCTCCAGAAAAGCCGCCTCCATCACGCTGTTAAACTTTGCAATCTCCAGCATCAGATCTTTCTCCTCTGCCTCCTTCGCCGGCAGAATCACAGAGCCTTCTGCACGCAGCCCCGCCTCCGCGTATTTTTTCAGGATGGACTTGATGCGGACAATCGTGTACAGGATATAGGGCCCCGTGTTTCCCTCAAAGGAGATAAAGCGATCAATATCAAAAATATAATCCTTTGACGCCTGGTTGGAAAGATCACCGTATTTCAAAGCAGCCAGTCCTACCACCTTTGCAATCTCATGCGCTTCCTCCTCGCCGATCGCACGGTTCTCCATAATGCGGGCGTACACTGCCTCATTGATATCCGCAATCAGATGCTCCAGGCGCATCACGCCGCCGTCCCTGGTCTTGAACGGCTTCCCATCCTTACCGTTCATTGTGCCGAAACCGACATTGACCATCTTCGTCTCCGGCTTCACATAGCCGGCTTTTTTCGCCACACGGAACACCTGCGTAAAGTGCAACTGCTGGCGCTTGTCCGCCACGTAAATATACTCCACCGGCGCATAGTCTTTCTCGCGCTCCAGAATGGTTCCCAGGTCGGAGGTCGCGTAGAGGGCAGCCCCGTCCGATTTGCGGACGATACAGGGCGGCAGTTCCTTGCTATCCGTCTCCTCCGCGATATCCACAACCAGCGCTCCCTGGCTCTCATAGGCAAGCCCCTGATTTACAAGGTCCTGAATCAGTCCGGGTATGTACGGATCCGCATCGCTCTCTCCTTTCCAGAGATCAAAATGGACATCGAGATTGTTATAATTCTTCTCCAGATCTGCCTTGGAAACGCGCATGATATGCTCCCAGATCGCACGGTAGGGCGCGTACCCCTGCTGCAATTTTAAAGTCGCCTGATGTGCCCGCTCGCTGAAAGCCTCATCCTCCTTCGACTTTTTACTCGCCGCCGGGTAAATCTCTTCCAGTTCGCCGATCGTAAACGGTGCCTCCTCCGGATACGCCCCGGTATAACTCTCATCAAAATAAACCAGCTCCGGCTGGCGCTCCCGCAGTTCCTCGATGATCAGTCCCATCTGCAGCCCCCAGTCGCCGAGATGGACATCGCCGATCATATTATAACCCATATAACGACCCATGCGCTTAATACTCTCGCCGATGATGGCGGAACGCAGATGACCGACATGAAGCGGCTTCGCCACGTTGGCCCCGCCATAATCCACAATCACGGTCTCCCCATGGCCGATCGCCTCAACGCCAAGCTTTTCCGCCGCCTGCATCTCATTCATATAATCCGCCAGATACTGCTCCGACAGCTTCAGATTTAAGAAGCCAGGCTTTACGGACTCCACGGATGAAAAAACAGCATTGCCGGTTAAGGCCTGCGCCACATCATCCGCAATCAGAAACGGCGCTTTCTTATATGCCTTCGCCGCCGCCATGGCTCCGTTGCACTGAAACTCACACAGGTCCGGCCGGTTAGACAGAGTCACCTTTCCAAACTTCTCCTCATAACCGGCATCTGCAAACGCCTTTGTCACCTCCGCCGAAATCAAATCCAATATTTTTTCCATGCTGTTCTCCCTCTTACTAAAACAGATTCTTCATGAAACACTGCTGTAGCTTTCCTGTTTGTTTTCACACGAAATATTATCCGCTTTTACATAGCAATAACTCATATGTTCGTTTTCAATCATGAAAAGATCTCTTATTCGTTTTACCCGGACAGTATAGCATCATTTTCCATTTGCTTCAAGCCTGCCAGTGCAATTCATTTTTCTTCATTTTTCTCCTTATTCCGTATCTTTTCCGCTTTTTTCTATCAATGTTACTCACAGAACTGCCTTCAATCGTGCAGCGTCAGATAATTTTTCATCGTTTTTAATGCCGATTTTTCCAGCCGGCTGACCTGCGCCTGCGAAATATGAATCTCGGAGGCCACCTCCATCTGCGTTTTTCCCTCAAAAAACCGAAGTCGGATGATACGGGATTCCCGCTCACCTAACCGCCTGATCGCATCGCTTAAGGATAGCTGTTCCACCCACCGGTCCTCCCGGTTCTTTTTATCACTGATCTGATCCATCACATAGAGAGGTTCCCCACCATCCGAGTAAACCGGATCATACAGACTGACAGGCGTCTGAATCGCATCCAGAGCATAGGCAATCTCCTCTTTCGGGATACCGGTCTCCTCCGCAATTTCATTCAAACCAGGCTCGGAATCCGAGGTCCGCATCAGCTGCTCCTTCGCCTGCATGGCTTTGTAAGCGGTGTCGCGAAGCGAACGGCTGACACGGACACTGTTGTTATCTCTGAGGTACCGACGAATCTCGCCGATAATCATCGGTACGGCATAAGTAGAAAATTTCACGTCCATATCCGGATCAAAATTGTCGATGGATTTAATCAGGCCGATGCAGCCAATCTGAAACAGGTCGTCAATATTGTCACTGGTGGAGGCAAATCTTCGAATCACGCTCAACACCAGCCGAAGATTACCGCGGATATAGGTTTCCCTCGCTTCCATGTCCCCTTTCCGGATTTTTTCAAATAATTCCTTTTTCTCCGTCTCTTTCAATATCGGAAGTGCGGAAGTATTCACTCCGCTGATTTCCACCTTATATCCTGCCATGCTGATCACCCTCCGCAAAAAAACTTTACTGAAAGAGTGCTCAAAATCCCGGCAGCTTATACATAGAAAAAGGAAATTAACTATGGCTGGATGATATTTCACCCAGCCATAATCTTTTACAATAATGTGTTTTTCATTTTTACGCTTAGCTATTCCACAGTTTCATCTTTTCGCGGAATACAGGTTATCAATATAACAGCCAAAGCAATGGCGAAGATAAGAACAAACACAAATGCCCCTGTGTTGTCGCCAGTGTCAGAAGAAGAATCGTCTGTACTGACAGAAGTTACTGTTGTACCGCTATCTGTGCTGACTTTATCTGCACTGTCCTTATCAACATCATCTTCATCACTTTCATCGTTATCGTCAGAACCGGAAGCTGCTGTAAGCCCTGCTTTGGCAGATTCATAGGCTGTAATCAGTGCGTCAATCTCTGCATCCGTGTAGTTATCCGGATCTGCCAGTGCAGCCTGGAGCGCTTCCAGCGGAGCCTTATAGGCCGCATAACTCTCGGCTGAATACACAGACTCAGAAACATCATCATTATCATAGTCATATGTCAGAGCCGGGATAATTTCCTGCGCTACAATCACCTCACCACATACGGAACAGTGAGACCCTTCGGTAAGTCCTGTGGACTTGTATGTTGCCGCAACAGCTTCGTCTATCACAACAGTATGTCCCGTTGCCTCAATTGTAACGGAATAAGAATCACCACAGGCAGAGCATGTATAAATCTCTTCCCCTTCTTCTGTACAGGTAGCCTCTGTTGCAGATGTCAGTTCATAGGTACAGGTTTCTGACTCTGTCAGTTGTGTCAGGCAATCCGTGCAGATCACATAGTGTGATCCGTCTCCATTACTGACCGTCTCTGTCGCAGCATGCCGATGCAGATACATGGAATCGACGCTTCCCCAGCCACCACTTTGTGTATCAATCCTGACAGCAAGTGTTACATCCGTTGCTTCCGCCAGATAAAATGTCACTGTTGCTGTCGTCCACAAGGTAGAATCCAGGGTCCAGCCATACAGGTAACCTGTATCTCCTTCCGCGATCACGTTTCCATCTGCATCCAGGATTAATGCTGTAATACCATCATTTTCAATTCCCATGCCGGTTATTTCGAAGGTATAATAACCCGCTTCCAAATCCCCATATTTATAGGAGATTGTGCTCGCAAGAGTTTCATTCGCGTTTGAATTCCACCAGTGAGCTGCATAATCACCTTCCAGGACGTCCTCATTGGATGGTATCGTTACAATAACTGCGTTATCTCCGTCAACAGTAAACACGTTTTTTTCAAAGCCTGCCACATCACTGTCCGTAATCAGATTGGCCTCTATGACTGTAATATAGCAAGTCACACCCACTGTTTCTGTACCATCAGTGCAATCCTGGCTCAGCGTTACAACGCCGCTGACAGTATAGGTACCTGCTTTCGTCAGATCTACCGCAGCTGCCTCTTCTTCGTCCCAGGACACCGATTCAGCAACCGTACCAACTTTTGTCTTGCTATAAATCACATCCACAGTCTCAGGCAAAACCAGAGTAGTATCATCAGATAACTCATACGTCAGTTCCGGGTCTGTTACGCTTCTTACATAAAGGCTTGTAGTATAAGATCCAGTCTTTACGTAATTATATACATGCAATGCTGCCGTAGGCTCTCCGCTCGGATAGAACATCGCCTGATTGTCCCACTCACTTCCGCCATAAGAACCTACAGAAGCCCAGTCATAAGATGTCGCATAACTGCTGGCCCATCCGGAACCATATGTTTCCCAGATCTCATTGTTTACCGCAACCTGCGCGTCATACTCATCACCGGACAGACCGGTTGTGTCGCCAACAGTTATCCAGGCCGGTTCCCAATAGTAAACACCAAGACCGCCAACCTCGCTGACCGCTGCGATAACATCACGGACTGCCTCTGCCTGTCCCTGTACGGAAACTTCATATACCTCATCGCTCCCAAGGTCTGTCGTTCCCACCACAGCATTCGCTTGTCCGTCTGTATCTTCTGTCGTATAGACATAACTGGTCTCTGCTACAAGAACTTCTTTACCGTAGGTATCCATGACCTCTTGCATATAAGCCTTCAGGTTATCAAAAGTGCCATGCCAGAACGGATAGTAAGATGTTGCCAGCACATCATAATCAACATTGTATGTATCAAGGTTGCCCGCCCAGTAAACCATCTTGCCGGGCTCTGACACATGGATGGCTACCCCTTACAGCATACTCATCACCATATTGATCTTCAGAAAATTCCCTTACTGCCGCACTGCCCGAGGCAAATAAGGTACACATATCTTCCACATTGCTGATATCCGCGATTTCATTTGTCGTCTCGTTTCCAACCTGTACCATGGAAATCGTCACACCTGTATTCGCAATCTTTTCCAGACTCTCTGATGTGAAATTATACAGCGCCTCTGCTTTTTCGCTTACGCTATATTCACTCCATGCTTTTGGTGTAATCTGCCTGCTGGGGTCAGCCCAAAAATCGGAATAGTGGAAATCCACCAGCATATCCAGTCCGGCCGCTGCGCAGGCCTTTGCTATCGTTACCGCATTATCCACATCACAGTTGCCCGCACCATATCCGTTACCGTCCTCATCATAAGGATCGTTCCAGATGCGAACGCGGACAGAAGTAACACCGCAATCATCTGCAAGGAACCTGCAGAAATCAGTTACTGCAGATAACTCATTCCCATCAAAATCGTAATACTTTACGCCGCTGTTATACTCAGCAACAATAGCGGAAATATCCATGCCCATGATGAAATCGTCCGAAAGGCCTGACACTTTCTGAACTTCGATATCTGATTCCACGGGTATATTGACCTCAGTATATACCGTTACGGCATCGCCATTTGCATCGGTAATATCAGTATATGAAGAATCCTGAAGTTCCGCAACAATGCAATAACTTCCGGATGACGGGAATGTAACGGTTGCACTTAAAGAATGACCGCTGTTGTCATCGTAGTCTGAAATTACAGCATCATCATTACAATCTGCATGATCGTTCCAGGAATCTGTCCACCACCAGAGATACAGACCTGCCGCTTCTAAATCTGTAATTGCCACTCCATTATAGGTGAGTGTCGCAGTAAATTCCGCGCTGTCACCCGGTTCAAGACTATCCGTATCAGCAGTTACTGTCAGCTTATATCCGGAAGGTGCCGCAACCTCAATTTCTGTATATACAGTTACGGCATTTCCGTCCGCATCAGTGACATCAGTATAATTAGAATTCTGAAGCTCCGCAACAATACAATAACTTCCGGATGACGGGAATGTAACGGTTGCCGACAGGGAGCGACCGCTGCTATCGTCATAATCAGAATAGGTTGCATCGCTGTTCCAGCCATCATGGTCGTTCCAGGAATCTGTCCACCACCAGAGATATAACCCAGCTTCTTCCAGGTCTGTGATTTCTTCGCCATCGTATGTAAGAGTCGCAGTCAATACGGCACTTTGACCCGCTTCCAGTCCACTCTCCGGATCCATAGATATGGTCAATTTGTATCCCGTAGATGTCTCTTCACTGACGGTAAATACAGTATGGATGGTTGTATCCGCAGAGATATCAGCGTATGATGAATCCTGAAGTTCAGCGACAATACAGTAATCGCCTGCACTTGGCAAGGTAATTATCGCGGACAGGGAGTGGCCGCTATTGTTATCATAATCAGAGTATTTTGCATCTGAATTATAACCAGCATGGTCGTTCCAGGAATCTGTCCACCACCACAAATATAAATCGGCTTCCTCAAGATCCGTGACAGCCTCCCCATTATACGTAAGAGAAGCTGTCAGCTTTACACTATCACCCGGATGCAGATCATTTACATCCACCGAATCATCCGCCGCCTCCACTGTAACTGTCATGGCATAACCGGTTTCTTTGGCTTTTTCAACATAAGACGGCAGCATATCGCATATCACA
>JAJBTR010000008.1:0-722 GCA_020860745.1 Lachnospiraceae bacterium
GCAAAACCATTCGGGGGAATTAAATACGTCAAATGGATGAACTAACAGACTTTGTGAAAGAGCATAAGGCGTATATCGCTATACTCACGCTTCCAAAGGATCAGGCGGAAAAAGCGGCAGAGCAGATTGTGAATCTCGGTATCCATGCGATCTGGAATTTCGCGCATCTCGACCTGAATCTGCCGAAGGACGTTGTGGTGGATAACGTTCACCTGTCGGACAGCCTGATGCAGCTTTCTTATAATATTGTGGAAAACAGAAGACGACAGGTTTAAGCGGCGGAAACAGGATATCTTCGGGTCGGACATTAGAATCGGAACCCCGGGATATGGCATTGCATGAGTGCAGGAAGGCTTCTCATTAAAAATATTTTAAATTGTGCACAGATGCAGCAGTGTGACGCGAACACGATGGAGGTTTTTCATCTGCCGTCGGCGGTTCTCATGGAGCGGGCGGCTCTGGCAGCAGTTGATGAGATTGTGAAAGAGTATCCCGATCGGACCTCCAGGATTCTTCTGGTATGCGGGACGGGAAATAACGGAGGGGACGGCCTTGCCATGGCGCGTCTCCTTTTTCTGAGAGGATACGCTGTGCAGATCTTTTTCCCGGGAAATGAGGAAAAGTGCAGCGTGGAGGCGGCGCGGCAGCTCTCGATTGTCCGCGCGTACGGGATTGCATTCACCACACAGTTCCCGGAGGAGGAATTTGATGTGGTGGTGGAT
>JAJBTR010000008.1:732-7111 GCA_020860745.1 Lachnospiraceae bacterium
GGATGTTGTCGCATGGATGAATGAGAAACAGGGATGGAAAGTTGCCGTGGATATCGCGTCCGGCATCTCTGCTGATGACGGAAGAATTATGGGAATCGCTTTTCGCGCGGATTTTACGGCGACGTTCGGCTTTGCAAAGATCGGTCAGCTTTTGTATCCGGGAGCGTCGATGACCGGGAAATTGGCGGTGGAGGACATTGGAATTGACGGGAAGAGTCTTCTGGGCGAAGAGCCTGCGGTGCGCAGGCCGGAGGAGTCAGATCTTGCTCTGCTGCCGAAGCGCAGCGATGATTCCAACAAGGGGAGCTACGGAAAGGTGCTGATTTTTGCCGGTTCCCGCAATATGGCCGGGGCAGCTGTGTTTTCGGCGAGGGCAGCCTGTCGGACGGGGGCGGGTCTGGTCAAAGTGGCGACGGACGAGGCGAATCGGGAGATCATCCAGACGCTTGTGCCGGAGGCTGTTTTGACGACCTATGATACCGGGACAGATATGTGCGCTTTTGTGAAAGAACAGATCGGCTGGGCGGATGCCGTGGTGCTTGGACCGGGAATCGGACGGACTGCCGGGGCGGAGCAGATGGTACAGAGTGTCCTTATGGAGGCGCGGGTTCCCTGTCTGTTGGACGCGGACGCATTAAACATTCTGGCAGAGCATCCGGAGTGGTTCCGTCAGGCCCGGGCGGATCTGGTTCTCACGCCGCACCTGGGCGAGATGTCGCGTCTGTGCCGGAAACCGGTCGCGGAGATCAAAGGCAGCCTGCTGGAGACTGCAGGGACATATGCGGCCCGCTATGGCGGGACGGTTGTACTGAAGGATGTCAGAACCGTGACTGCGTGTCAGAATGGCCGATTTTATATCAATACGACGGGAAACCACGGGATGGCGACGGCCGGTTCCGGCGATGTCCTCACCGGGATCATCGGCGCATTGCTCGGGCAGGCGGTTTCATCGGATAAGGCGGCTTTTCTGGGGGTGATGATTCACGGTATGGCTGGGGATGCGGCTGCCCGGAAGGTGGGGCGGACATCGCTGACCGCTTCCGATCTGATTGAGGGGATCTGCGAAGTGCTTCCTCAGAAACTGTGAAAATTAATTCTTTACCAGTTCCCTGGCACAGGGGTAGAAAAAGTAAGGAACTGTTAAAAGTTATTTTTGAACAGGTCCTAAGTTTAGAAAGAAGGATTTGTCTGTTATGAAAAAACACAGCAGAATCTGCGCGGAGATCAATCTGGATCATTTTGAACATAATCTCGACGAGATCAGACGTCTGATTTCTCCGGATACTAAGATATGCGCCGTGATTAAAGCTGACGGTTACGGGCATGGCGCGGTTATGCTTGTACACAGGATGGAAACGCGTGAGGAAATCTGGGGCTATGCGGTCGCCACCGTGGAGGAGGCAGTTATCCTGCGCGAAGCGGGAATGAAAAAACCGATTCTGATTCTCGGCTATGTCTTTGACGAGGATGTGGATACGCTGATTGACCTGGATATCCGCCCGACGGTGTTTTCTTATGCGGCGGCGGAGAAGCTTTCCGCGGCGGCGGTCAGGAAAAAACGCAGTGTGAAGATTCACATCAAGCTGGATTCCGGCATGGGGAGAATCGGGTTTCCCTGTACAGAAGAATCAGCGGAGGTGATTGCACAGATCGCCGCGCTGCCACATAGTAAGATAGAGGGGATTTTTTCTCATTTTGCCAGGGCGGATGAGACCGACAAAAGCTATGCGAACCTGCAGGCGGAGCGATTTTCCTTTGTGGTTGACTGCCTGGAAAAACGCGGAGTACAGATACCGATCCGCCATATTTCCAACAGCGCGGGGATTATTGATCTTCCGCAGTATAATCTGGATATGGTGCGGGCGGGTATTATTCTCTACGGGCTCTGGCCTTCCGATGAAGTGTTGAAAGAGCGGATTGACCTGCGGCCGGTTCTGACATTAAAGAGTCATGTGGTTCATGTAAAGACCATGGAGGATGGGGAGACCATTGGCTATGGCGGTACTTATCGTGTCCGGGGCACGCAGCGGATCGCTACCATCCCTGTCGGCTACGGGGACGGTTATCCCCGCGCCCTGTCCAACCGGGGCTATGTGCTGATTCACGGGGAAAAGGCGCCGATCTGCGGCCGGGTCTGTATGGATCAGTTTATGGCGGATGTCACGGAGATTCCGGGTGTGGAGCCCGGGGACGAGGTGGTTCTGATCGGAAAAGAAGGCGGGCGGGAGATTACCATGGAAGAAATCGGAGATATAGCCGGACGCTTTAACTATGAGTTTGCCTGTGATATCGGGAGACGGGTTCCGAGGAGCTATTATAAAGACGGGAAAATAATGGAATGATGTTTTTCATTTTGTCCGGCGTGAATACACTCTGAAATAGTGGGGACAATACATAATATATTAAAAATTGAAACCGGGAGTGTACGATATGTTGATTCGAAGAGGAGATGTCTATTACGCGGATCTGCGGCCTGTCGTCGGGTTGGAACAGGGTGGCGTCCGTCCTGTCCTCATTATCCAGAATGATGTGGGAAACCGGCACAGTCCGACCGTGATCTGTGCAGCGGTCACTTCACGGATGAATAAGGCAAAGCTGCCGACCCACATTGAACTTTCCGCCGCCAGATATCATATGGTGAAGGATTCCGTGATTTTACTGGAGCAGCTGCGCACGATTGATAAAATGCGGCTGAAGGATAAAATCTGCCACCTGGACGGGGACATTATGAGAAAAGTAAACCGGGCGCTTCAAATCAGCCTGGAACTGGATACATAGCTTGACTATTTGCGAGAGAACTGCTATCATTATCCAGTATATATTTTTGGTTTTGCATATCAATTCAGCACAGTTGCGGACAGAAAATGCAGATGTTTTGCTTTTGTCCGGGGTGTGCTGAATGGTTTTAAAAATTCAGATTTACGAGGAGGAAAAAGGATGTCAGGACATTCAAAATTTGCCAATATCAAACACAAGAAAGAAAAGAATGATGCGGCAAAGGGAAAGATATTTACTGTCATCGGACGCGAGATTGCGGTAGCGGTAAAGGAGGGCGGTCCGGATCCCGCGAACAACAGCAAGCTGCGGGATGTGATTGCCAAGGCAAAAGCAAACAACATGCCCAATGATACGATAGACAGAGGCATCAAGAAAGCCGCGGGCGACGCGGGATCCGTCAATTATGTGTCGGCTACATATGAGGGGTACGGCCCGGGCGGCACGGCGATCATTGTCGATACGCTGACAGATAATAAAAACCGCACGGCGGCCAATGTCCGGAGCGCTTTTACCAAGGGCAAGGGGAGTATCGGCACGCAGGGCTGTGTATCCTTTATGTTTGACCGCAAAGGCGAGATTATCATTGACAAGGAAGAGTGCGAGATGGACGCGGACGACCTGATGATGGCAGTGCTGGACGCGGGTGCGGAGGACTTTACCGAGGAAGAGGACAGCTTTACGGTGATCACGGATCCGGATTCTTTCAGCGATGTGAGACAGTCCCTGGAGGAGGCAGGCATCGCGATGGCTAGCGCGGAAGTGACGATGATCCCGCAGAATTATGTGGAACTGACCGACGAACAGGATATCAATAATATTAACCGGATTCTGGATCTGCTGGATGAGGACGACGACGTACAGCAGGTATACCACAACTGGGATGAATAAATTTGGGAGGGAAATTTTATGAAGAAGGTATTGTTTGCAGCATCAGAGTGTGTTCCGTTTATCAAGACCGGCGGGTTGGCTGACGTATGCGGCGCGCTGCCGAAGATGTTTGACAGGGAGGAGTGGGATATCCGGGTAGTGATCCCGAATTATTCCTGCATTCCGGAGCAGTATCGCCATGAGTTTCAGTATGTGACGCATTTTTACATGGGAACAGGGTCTTATGTGCCTTATAAGTATGTGGGCGTACTGCAGTATGAGCTGGATGGGATTACCTATTACTTTATCGACAATGAGGAGTATTTTAACTGCTTCCTGCCATACGGAAATATCCGCTATGATATCGAGAAGTTCTGCTTCTTCGACAAGGCGGTGCTGTCCATGCTGCCACTGATCGGATTCCAGCCGGATCTGATTCACTGCCATGACTGGCAGACCGGCTTTATTCCGGTTTATTTAAAGACCGAGTTCCAGGGCGATATGTTCTTCTGGGGCATGAAGTCCATGATGACGATCCACAATCTGAAGTTCCAGGGTATCTGGGATGTGAAGACGATGATGGGGCTCACCGGCCTGCCGAAGTCGTTGTTTACTCCGGATAAGTTGGAGTTCCAGAAGGATGCGAATATGCTGAAGGGCGGCCTGGTTTATGCGGATTACATTACGACCGTGAGCGATACATATGCCAGAGAAATCCAGACGCCGTATTACGGGGAGGGACTGGACGGTCTTCTGTCCGCGCGGCATTTTGATATGCAGGGCATTGTAAACGGAATCGACTATGACATTTACGATCCCGCTACAGATCCGAAGCTGTTTATGAATTACGACGCTGATACATTCCGCAAGAAAAAAGTACAGAACAAGCTGAAGCTGCAGGAGATGCTCGGTCTGGCAGTGGATAAGCACAAATACATGATCGGCCTGGTGTCCCGTCTGACCGACCAGAAAGGGCTGGATCTGATCGACCAGTGCTTCGAGGGGATTGTGGATGAGAATACGCAGTTTGTCGTGATCGGCACCGGCGAGGAGCAGTATGAAAATATGTTCAAATACTATGCGTGGAAGTATCCCGACCGTGTTTCCGCCAACATCTGCTATGACGCGGATCTGGCTCAGAAGCTCTATG
Source organism: Lachnospiraceae bacterium (assembly GCA_020860745.1). Taxonomy (GTDB): domain Bacteria; phylum Bacillota; class Clostridia; order Lachnospirales; family Lachnospiraceae; genus Eubacterium_I. Next base: position 5,528 of record JAJBTR010000008.1, read on the forward strand.
CGGCGGCGGATTCTTTCCTGATGCCTTCCCGGTTTGAACCCTGCGGTCTGACACAGTTGATGGCGTTCCGCTACGGTACCGTTCCGATCGTGCGTGAGACCGGCGGCCTCAAGGACACGGTGGAGCCTTTCAACGAATATGATAACTGCGGCACGGGATTTTCCTTTACGGATTACAATGCCGAGGATATGCTCCATGTGATCAACTATTCCAAGGAAGTTTTTTATGATAAAAAGCGTCAGTGGAACCAGATGGTGGAGCGCGGCATGAAGACGGATTTCTCCTGGAAGACATCCGCCGGAAAATACCGTGATCTCTACAACTTCCTGATCGGAGAGTAAGTATTGTGACAGTTCCTTCGAGTTTTGCATGAGAAGACGAGCAGCTTTTGACGCTTTGTGCGTTGAGGCTTTCAGACATTGATTTGATGGTTAAAAAAGAAACACGTCGCAGCAAGTGCGAAGTACTGACCTGAATAGTTACTAAAACACAGCTTTTTCGCAGATAAATATGCGAGGGCTGTGTTTTCCTTTTGGTTCCGGTATCATGCGATCATGAATCTATGATTCATGATCGCATTTCGCCGCTCGCCGAATGCACCAGTGCATTCTTCTCGCTTGCGCTCATTATATTGTGAACTCCGCCATGCCCACTCGATAGCTGCGCTCAGACTTCTGAATAGAAAATGAATTTTTCAGGATACTATGATACAAGGGACAAAACATCTTTTTTTGTCGCCTTTATTATCTGATATACAGAACGGAGAGAGACAGATGGAAAAAGAAGAGGAAGTAAAAGCGGAGCAGATTGAAAATTTCGGACAGATCCGGATGGATCATAACCGGCAGAATCACAGCATCTACCTGCTGTCTGTTATAGGGGAAATCGAGGGACACGAGTGCCTGTCCTCCTCGTCTAAGACGACCAAGTACGAGCATGTTCTGCCGTAGCTGGCTGAGGTGGAGGACGATGCCGGCGTGGACGGTGTGCTGGTTCTGCTGAATACGGTAGGAGGAGATGTGGAGTCGGGGCTTGCCATTGCGGAGATGATCGCGTCCTTAAGTAAGCCGACGGTCTCCCTGGTGCTGGGAGGAAGCCACTCGATCGGTGTGCCGCTGGCGGTCTCTACCGATTATTCCTATATTGTTCCGACGGGCACCATGGTGATTCATCCGGTGCGTTTGTCCGGGACCGTGATCGGAGCGCCGCAGACATACGATTATTTTAAACAGATGCAGGACCGGATTACCGGTTTTATCGAGGCACACTGCGCGGTGAAAGCGGAGCGGATTGAGGAAATGATGATGAATACCAGTATGCTGACAAAAGATCTCGGTACGATTCTGGTGGGGCACGAGGCGGTGGCTGAGGGAATCATCAATGAGGTAGGCGACATCGCGGAGGCGGTGAAGCGCCTGCATTTCATGATCAATGAGGAGTAGACAGATACGTTTTATTCTGCCGGGCCGGGAAACACGTGAAGTACCCGCAAAGCGATACTTTACTAAAAAAAGATAAGCGATACTTTATTAAACAGGGTTGTTTCATGAAGAAATTTTAAACATAAGATAAATGCTGAATTTA
>JAJBTR010000413.1:0-619 GCA_020860745.1 Lachnospiraceae bacterium
CTCTTACCCCCATTCAATCGGGATTTAATATATATTGTAAAATATAATTGTGCCTTGATTTTGTTATTTATAGATTGCCGGATCAGACTGGACTTTCGACAGAAGCGCTTCCTGAAGCGTCTGCGAAAAGTTAATTCCACGCTCCATTGCAGCACTGTTCAGCCATGCCGGAATAGTGAGTGTTTTTCTTACTGACTTGTCAAAATGCTGCTTCGCATATGCTTCCACATCCACAGAAACTATATTAACAATACAGGAAGCTGCCATCTCCTCTTCACCAATATCTCTGGCAACTGCATCTACATCAATATTCATGATTCCGGATGGTTCCGGAATTGTATCTCCATCTTCACTGCACCACCTGAGATAGCCTGCCAGACAATCAACCGCCATAGTCATAGCCTCTTCAAAGCTGTCGCCGCTTGTGGCGAGATAATTCAAATCCGGAAAAACAACGGAATAATGCCCGTTTTCTTCCTCAAAAAAACATGCCGGATACATTGATAACACAATACACACCTCCTAAATGCGCTGCAAATTGCAAAAACTCCTATTTTATTCCTGCCTGCTTTTTAATAGCATTTTCTGTACCACGATTTAAATCCCCATTATGAAAAGG
>JAJBTR010000413.1:629-7097 GCA_020860745.1 Lachnospiraceae bacterium
CTTGCCAGGCTTCGTCGGATGAATATATTGTCTGTGAGAACCACGCTGTTCTTTAAAAACCCATCCATCAGCAAGGATTATCTTTTCCATTTCCCGTGCTTTCATTGGCATTTTGCCTATCCCCTCTCCTAATTATTATGCTACCATATAATGTGCATCAAGTCAATGCGCACTATTTTAATGCGTATCATTTTTATGTGCATACCCTTATTTTTTACCAGTTATCATAAATAATAGCCTATTCTGCTTTCCCCATTCTTTATATTTATTCACAGATTCAGCTTCAGCTGTACCTCCTCCTGCGCCTCCTGTTTGAACTCCTCCACCTGCTCCGCGTCCAGGGTCGGCAGGTCATCGGTGGACTGTACCCCGAAGCAGCGCAGAAATTCCTCCGTCGTTCCAAACAAAATCGGCCGGCCCGGCGCGTCCAAACGCCCGACTTCCCGGATCAGGTTATACTCCACCAGGCGGTTGACCGCGTGCTCACAGGAAACGCCGCGGATCTTTTCAATCTCCACACGGGTTACCGGCTGCTTGTAGGCCACAATGGACAGCGTCTCCAGCAACACATCCGTCAGCACATGCCGTTTCGGCTGCTTCGCAATGCGGATCAGATATTCGTACTGGCTGACCTTGGTGCACATCTGATACGAACCATCCAGCTCGATGATCTGAAGCCCGCTGGATGATGCGCTGCAGCGGTCGCTCAGGCTCTGTATAATCCGCTTTGCGTCCGCCTCGGAAATTTCCAGCGCAGCTGCAATCCTGGAAAGTTCCACGGAATCGCCCATGGCAAAAAGAATGGCCTCCACGGCCGCCTCATATTCTTCTATCTTCATCCGTAAAATCCTTTCTAAACGGAAATAACTTCTACGCAGTCATCATTATCTATGAAACAAAATGTTGTTGTCAGCGGGACTCTTCTGTGGCATCACCGACGGCCTCCGCCGCATCTTCCCCCGCGAGCTCTCTCCGATCCGTCCGGACAATCTCAATCTCCCCGAAAATCTCATCCTGCTGCGCCGTGATCTCACCCATTTTCATCAGCTCCAGCACAGCCAGGAAAGTGACCACCACCTCTATCCTGCTGTTCTGCCGTTCCAGCAGCTCACGGAACGAACAGGACCGGTGCGTCTCCAGAAAACTCTCCAGATAAGAAAGCTTGTCCTCCACCGACACCTGTTCTTTTTCAATCTTCCCGAACTTTGAGCGGATCGGATCCACTTTCTCCGCCTGGCGGCTCATCACCGACTGGAAAATCCGGTGAAGCGCTCTCAGATCCAGACCCTCCGTAAGCTTATCCAGATCCACCGGCTCCTCGTACTCACGCACCTGATCCGGCAGATCCGGAGAGCGGAACAGCTGCATAGCCGCATCCATCTGACGATCCTTTAATTCCATGGACATGTACTTGTACATTTTATATTGCAGCAGCTGTTCCACAAGCTCCGCGCGGGGATCCTCTTCCTCCTCATCCTCGCTCTCCTCTTTCGGCAGCAGCCACCGCGCCTTGATATCCAGAAGTGTCGCCGCCATGACCATAAACTCGCTCATGATGTTTAAATCCTGCCGCTGCATTTCCCGGATATACTCCAGATACTGGTCTGTAATCTCTACGATGGGGATATCATAAATGCTGACTTTATTTTTATCCAATAAATGAAGAAGAAGGTCCAATGGGCCTTCAAATACTTCCAGTTTCACACTCAAATCCATACTATGATCTCCAGCTGCGTCCCCGTACAAATACAAATTCCCCATAATCATTTTACAGTAATACAGAAAAAATGCAAGAATTTTCTTATAATTCTGTCAGTTTGCGAATACACAGGAAAAAAATCGGGATAATTCACACCACGATCGGAATATCGGAAGATTTTTCCAATACATATTAATAAACCCCGCATAATGGATATTTCTGATGAAAAAAATTCTTTCTCTGCTGTTTATCCTGATTTTCAGCCTCCTGCTTCCGTTTTCCGCCGCAGCAGCCGCATCCGGACCGGAGACCTCCGCGCCGTCGGTGCTGCTGATGGACGCAGATACCGGTACCATCCTGTACGCAAAAGACGAGACTACCGAACGCCCGCTGGCCAGCGTGACCAAGGTTATGACTCTCCTGCTGATCTTTGAAGCCATCGGTAACGGTCAGATCTCCTTAGAAGACACGGTGACCGTCTCAGAACATGCCGCCGACATGGGAGGCTCCCAGGTATTTCTGGAACCCGGCGAGACGCAGACCGTGGATACCATGATCAAATGCATTGTTGTCGCGAGCGCAAACGACGCCAGCGTCGCCATGGCGGAGCACATCTCCGGCTCCGAGGAAGCTTTTGTCGAGCAGATGAATACCCGTGCCGCCGAACTTGACATGGAACATACCCATTTTGCCAATGCCTGCGGTCTGGATGCGGACGGACACTATTCCTGTGCGCTGGACATCGCGCTGATGTCCCGGGAACTGACTGTAAATCACCCGGAAATCTTTGACTATACCGCCATCTGGATGGAAGACATCACACACCACACAGCCAAAGGCGACAGTGTTTTTACTCTGAGCAGCACCAACAAACTGTTGAAACAGTATGAGTATGCCACAGGGCTGAAAACCGGTTCCACCAGCCAGGCAAAATTCTGCCTTGCAGCCACAGCGTCAAAGGATGATGTCAATCTGATCGTAGCCATCATGGCGGCAGATGACAGCGCCTCCCGGATATCTGACGCCATCAGCCTCTTTACATGGGGCTTTGCCAACTGCACCGTTTTTTCCGATGACAACACAGATATCCTGGAAAATATTCCTGTCACCGGCGGCATCTCCGGCACGGTCGCCATCCGCTACAGTGATGCGTTCCGCTATCTGGATACCACCGGCTCCGCGGAATCTCTGGAAAAAACGTTCTCCCTGCCGGAAACACTGGAAGTGCCGGTCACGGAAGGCGATGTGATAGGCTCCGCCGTCTATACGCTGGGCGGGATAGAGATTGGGACAGTGGAGATCGAAGCGGCGGAATCCGTCGACGAAATGAAGTTTAAAAATGCAATGGAGCAGGTGTTTCATCGCCTGCTCCTGGGGTCTGCCCCTGGAAACTACAGTTTATAAAAGCTTTTCAATAAATTAATACTTTTTATAAAAAATTACCTGGGTCTGACCCCGTTCGCTTCCTACGCCTGGCCTGTCGTTTAAAATAAAGTGGGCAGACCCATCGCATAATTTCCTGTCCGCGGGCTTTGCATTCGTGTATCGCTCACAGCAACGCGTCTACCCGCACCGTCCCCCAGCTTTTCCCATGTCTCTCCTCACCCACCGGTTTTGCCGCATAAAACAGCCGCATCTTCACTTCATTTGGCGTCAGAGATGGATAAGCAGACAAAAGAAGCGCAATCACACCGGAGAGCACCGGAGCCGCCATGGATGTTCCACTCTTTCGCGTATATCCGCCTTTCCGGTTGGAACAGCTTAAGATATTGGTCCCCGGCATCAGAATTTCCGGTTTGACAACACATTCCGAGGTGGGACCCCGTCCGGAGTATCCCCTGCCGCGGGTAGAATTCCACTCGTCATCGATACTTCCGACTGTAATGATCTTGCGGGAAATACCAGGACTGGTGATCGTATTTTCGCCCGGCCCGTTGTTTCCGGCTGCGGCGATTACCACAATTCCGCTGTCCCAGGCCTTTTCCACCGCGCTGATCAGAAGGCTTTGCATGCCCGGCCGGACCGCGTCCGTCATCCCCACCGATATATTAACGATACGGACAAATCTGCGGCGCCGCCGGTTTTTCTCCATAAGATCCTCCAGAGCCTGACAGGTATGCTCAATCTTCCCGTTTCCGTTCTGATCCAGAACCTTGCATCCCAGGAGGCTGCAGGCGGGAGCCACGCCGTGAAGCTTCGTTTCGCTCTGCGCTCCTATGATGCCGCTGATATGGGTGCCATGCCCGTTGTCGTCATAAGGTTCCGTCCGCTCATCCACATAATCCCTGAAATACGATACTCTGCTCATAAGATCCGGATGCAGGGCAATTCCGGTATCCAGAACCGCCACACCAACGCCCCGGCCGGTGATACCGCGCTCATAAGCGTAAATCGCATTTATATCTTTTAAAATTCGTTCCATATTTCACCTTTTTCATCATAGATATCAGGAAGCAAAAAAGATATACGCTTCGCTTCACCGACAGAATAAACGGATTATCTGCAATTCACTATACTGGTATCATATGTTTTTATAATAAAAAAGGTTTTTCGGATATATAACTTTCAGAAACGACACGGTCATAAAACGGCGGTTGGAATATTTCTTATCCAACCGCCGTGCTTTTGTCTAAGCCCACTGCATCTCATATAATTTCCGGTACGCACCTCCCTTTTTCATCAGCTCCTCGTGTGTCCCGCTCTCCTCAATCCCGTGATCTGTGAGCACAAGGATCCGTTCGGCGTTCCGTATCGTGGAGAGCCGGTGAGCGATCACAAACGTGGTACGGTCCTTCGCCAGCTTTTCCAGAGAATCCTGCACCACCTTCTCGCTCTCATTATCCAGCGCGGAGGTCGCCTCATCAAAAATCAGGATCGGCGGATTTTTCAGAAAAACCCGCGCAATGGAAATTCTCTGCTTCTGCCCGCCGGACAGCTTCACGCCGCGCTGCCCGATGTCCGTGTCGTACCCGTCGGGGAATCCCATGATAAACTCGTGGGCGTTGGCATTTTTCGCCGCCTCAATGATTTCCTCCCTGGAGGCACCCGGGCGGCCATAAACGAGATTTTCCGAGATGGTTCCGGCAAAAAGATAGACATCCTGCTGCACGATGCCGATCTGATTTCTCAGGTCTTTCTGCTTCAACGTGCGGACATCCTGCCCGTCCACCAGCACACGGCCGCCCGCCACATCATAAAAGCGGGGAATCAGGCTGCAAAGCGTGCTCTTTCCGACGCCGGAGCTGCCGACCAGAGCCACATACTCCCCGGCATGCACAGAAAGATTCACATGATTTAAAACCATCTGGGCGCTCTCAGCATAGTGGAACGTCACATCGTCAAACTCAATATCGCCCTTCACATCCGCGAGCGGTCCGGCATCCTCTGCGTCCTGAATATCCGGTTCCACCGCCAGCATCTCGGCAAAACGGACAAAGCCGGAGTATCCGCGCTGAAACTGCTCAGTAAATGTGATCAGCGTCTTAATCGGGTCAGTAAAAACATTAATATAGAGAAGGAATGTCACCAGGTCGGTAATGCTGCCGGTGCCGCGGGTGATCATAACGCCGCCCGCCATAATGACAAGCACGGTGATGGACATGGTAAACGCGGTCAGTCCGGAATTGTAGCCTCCCATATAGCGGTACGTTTTTTTCTTGACATTCAAAAAACCTTCGTTTCCGCCCCGGAACTTTTCATTCTCAATCTCCTCGTTGGCAAAGGATTTCACTACGCGGATACCGGACAGATTATCCTCGATCTGGCTGTTGATATCCGCGATCTTCGCCCGCTCCCTACCAAAGTTACGCTGCATTTTCGTGTTGAAAACGTAAGCAAACACCAACAGAAACAACACCAAAGCTAACGCCGCCAGCGTAAGCTTCGGACTGATGCAAAGCATAATCACCAGAGCGCCGATAATCTTGCTCAGAGAAATCACAATATTCTCCGGTCCGTGATGGAGCAGCTCTGTGATCTCAAACAGATCCGAGGTGATGCGGGACATCAGCTGCCCCACCTTCTGATCATCGTAAAAGGTAAAGGAGAGCTTCTGATAGTGATTAAAAATCTCCGCCCGCATATCATATTCCATCTTCGCACCCATCACATGACCGTAGTTGGAAATAAAATAGTTGCAGTACATCTGCCCCAGAATCAGGGCAAACAGAATGATGCCCAGGCGCAGAATCGTGCGCGCCGCCGTCTCGCTTTCCCAGTACACCACCTGTGCCGTGATAAAACGCACCACCAGGGGCACGATCAGGGACACCGCCGCCTCCCCAAAGGCAAAACACATGTCCGCAAAAAAATCCCCTTATAGGGTTTGTAGTAGGAAAGCATCTTTTTTAAATTGTTTTTCATAAGGACTCCCTTTCTTTTGATACCAGTACAGCGTTTTTTCCGGGAACAATCCCAATTTAAACTCATTTTTCTCTGGTTGAGCAGAAATAGTGACAACATCTCAATGGGTTACTATACTACAACCAGCGGGAAAAAATCAAGTGGGCAGAATAACTCAATGTACGCAGGATAACTCAATCTGATCAGATAACCGGAATAGTTGCCTTTTTCGTCCGTATCACGCACAAAAAGATAACTGGTGCTCTAAAAAAGTGCTATACTATAATCAACATGATCATCAACCACATAAATGGGAAAAGGAAAGGACACTATCAGCACATCAAAAGACCAATATTAAGAATACACGGCGACGCCCGTGCTTCTGACTCGTGAGATAGGCAGCATGGCATGCTGCGAGGGCCCGACAG
>JAJBTR010000255.1 GCA_020860745.1 Lachnospiraceae bacterium
GATCTGTGACGAAACAGGGCTGAAATCGCAGACCGTTTACTCTTATCTACCATATATGGGAGCAGCTTTCCAGCAGGGTTCTGATTCGGATACAGCTGTGAGGAAACGGCGTCAGGTGGAGAGGAAAAAGCTGGCGGATAGAGTCCGCACAGCGGAGCAGGACGCAAAAGAGCTTTCGGATTACTTATCGTCTTTGGATGATGACGGCAGCACAGCTTTCACAGAGTTTACGGATATATTGTGGAATAGTATTCTCAAATTCGAGGGATATACGTTTGAAACAGTGTCCGGAGAGAAATTCACTTATTCCGTGCTCAGTCCGAAGCAGATAAAAATAAGCAAAAAGCAAAAGCCAATCACGAAGGCATCGGTTGACCTTGCCGCGTATAGAATCCTGAGAGCAGAGAAGCATGGGGAGCCAATTACGGCACCAAAGAAGCTTGGTGTTTTTGGCGCAAGATATATACTTCCCATCGTAACTACTATACTGGATTATGGCGAAGCAGAGGAGGCACCCATGGAAGGGAGCACCGAAATCAAGGAATGCATGAGATGTCATAAGAACAGGCCGGTCCGAAGCCTGGACAGGTACGGCGATTATTGTGAGGAATGCTTTCCCATAATGAAGAATTATTACAATTCAGCGAAAGCGGCAATTCTGGCGATTGAACAGGCAGGCGGCTATGATGGAGAGCTTGAGTTTATCGTGAACGATGGCAGTTACAGCACCACGATGGGAATCCATTACATATTTACGGTAGCGGGATGCTGGTGGTCGGCAAGTGAGACAGCACAGGTCTCCACAGAATATGTGAAGAGCGCAGCGGAGAAGACGGCAGAAGCCAAAGAGGATAAGGTAAAATTCATGAAGTCATTAATCCCAGAGGAAGACGAGGAGGTCAGTGATGTGGAAATGCAGCATAGGGCGCAGATGATCCAGGCACTTTCCATGCCGGGGAGCTTTGAAACGGACTTCTATGACAGGGGGAATGACTGTGAACGTACAGGATACCATTTTGAAATGTGGTCAGAACCGGATGGCAGCAAGGCAGTGGAATTGAAACAGTTCAAACAGAAGATCACGGAGGGAATACAGAAGAAAGGTCTGCATTACCAGAAGATTTCGTGGATGGGAATGCTGGGAAACAGCCTGTGCCTGAACGGAAAGTCAGCAACGATAGGGGACGAAGGAGAAGCTGTGGTTGATTATGACGAGGATAACGGAACAGTTCTGGTCATCGACGGCTGGAGGATAACGGCGCAGCAGTTCTTTAATATTATATCGGCACAGGAGGGCGGTGTGATGAAGTTTAAGTTTGTGGATTCGACTGAACGGATGGTTCATAGCTTTTCAGAAACCTCTTAAAAACACATTGACTTCCATGCCGTCTTTGCGTATTATAACAACGACAGGACTCCCCACACCTCTCACTTTGTGACGTGTCCCATGGGGAGACATTTTTTCAGACAGAGAAATTTCAGAAGTCAGACTGGCAATTATGTTATATGTTGGTGATAGTGAAAAAGTTTTCAGAAAATTCATAGCTTTTTTGTATGGAAATGAGAGCATGACGGTTGATTTTTTTCCTGGAATTGCATATAATATACTCAAATAAGACGGTCACGCAAAGGAGGTGTTGATATGGCTACGTCGAGTATTTTTACAAATTTCACGATTACAGATAATGAGACAGCAGAGAAATTTGCAGAAGCTCTGGAAATTGCATCCAAGCAGCCTAAGTGGGTGCCTTCGGAACCTATTGAAGCACCGGAAAGGGACCCAGAGAAGATTCGGGCAATATTTACTAGACGTGCGGAAAGGGCAAAGAGAAATGCCAAAGTATAATATATACCGTGTTATGGATTTTATTAACATGGTCGGAGAAGAGGCTGTAAAGGATCTCTTCTCCGACTTTTCATGTGAGTACAAAGAAGGAATACATAATGATGAAGTGGAATTATTCCTGAAGAAGAATTCAGTTGAGTTTTCAAAAAGGAAGATGTCTATTTCATATCTCGTATTAGATGAGCAGGACCAGGTAGCGGGATATTTTACTTTGACTCATAAACCGGTTGTTGTGCGAAATGAAAATTTATCAAATACTTCAAAAAGAGATTGCTGAGACATGCCAAATATGATCCTGCCATTGATGCATATAGCGTATCTGCTTTTTTGATTGCACAAATCAGCAAGAATTATGCCTTGCCGAAGACCGAAAGAATGAGCGGTCAGAAATTGATAGAACTGACATTATCTGTTATAGAAGATATTCAACAACAGATTGGTGGCGGTGTGGTATTTCTTGAAGCAGAAGAACATCCGGAATTATTGGACTTTTATGGCAAACAGCTGTTTACACCATTTGGCGTAAGATTTTCGGATGAAGACCAGACAAAATATATTCAGATGATTCGTTTTCTTTGATTTTATTTACGATGAAATAGATAACTCCAATCAGATGTTGCTTTCGCAGCGTGTCTGGTTGGAGTTTTTTATTATGAGATCGTTTGCTCCTGTTCTTGCTTTAGCGTCCGTCCTTGTCCGAGGATACTGTCGATATTGGAGCAGATTGTCTGTAAGTCTTTCTGCGCATTTTTGAAATTGGTGTAGGCGTTGTGTTGCGCCTTTTGCTGTGCAGACAGCTTCTCACGCTTTTCCTTCAACGTCTTGTTCCGTTCCGGGTGGAGATAGCTGTAGCGCCCACGGTTCTCTGTCAGCTTAAGGTTATTGCGGAACTTGAAGAACACGAATAAGTACAAAAATAAGAGCCAAAATCAGGCTCTTATTTTTGTTGAAAATTTTTCTGAAACACGGACTTCACGATGCAAATTCGAAAATAGTTTGACTTCACCGGAAAAAAAACGTATAATAGACTGACTTGTAAGTATATCTGCAATCAGGAGGCAATCATGATCAGAAGTATGACAGGCTTCGGGCGTTGTGAATGCGCTGATTCTTTTCACAGAATTACGGTGGAACTGAAGTCCGTGAATCACCGATATTTTGATGTCAGCATCAAGATGCCGAAGAAGCTGAATTATTTTGATGCCGCCATCCGGGCGCAGCTCAAAGCGTATATGGAGCGCGGTAAGATTGATGTTTTCATTACATATGAGGATCTGTCGGAGCATGACGTGGCAGTGAAATACAACCGGGAGATCGCCGGTGAGTATCTGTCTTACCTGAGACAGATGGCGGAGGAGTTTGATCTGGATGATGATATCCGTGTCAGCACATTGTCCCGCTATCCGGAAGTGTTGACGATGGAGGAGCAGTCGACGGATGAGGATGAGATCCGCTCACTGCTGGATCAGGCGCTTCGGGGAGCCCTGGAGCAGATGGTTGCCGTGCGGACACGGGAGGGCGAGCGGCTGAAGGAGGATCTGACTGCCAAGCTGAACCACATGCTTGACAATGTAAGCAGGGTTGAGGCGCGCGCACCGGAGATTTTGGCGGAGTACCGCCGGAAGCTGCAGATGAAAGTGCAGGAGCTTCTGGGCGATGTTCAGATTGATGAGTCCCGGCTTTCTGCGGAGATCGTGATTTTTGCCGATAAGATCTGCACGGATGAGGAGACGGTTCGCCTGAAAGCCCACATTCATTCTATGATGGATACGTTAGAGAGCAGCGGCGGCATCGGACGCAAGCTGGATTTCATTGCGCAGGAGATGAACCGGGAGGCCAACACGATCCTCTCGAAAGCAAATGATCTGGAGACGTCCAATATCGCTATCGAGCTGAAGACAGAGATTGAAAAGATCAGGGAACAGATACAAAATATCGAATGAGGTCACTATGCAAAAATTCATCAACATCGGTTTTGGAAATATCATCAACACAGACAAGATTGTTTCCATCATCAATCCGGATTCCGCTCCGGCAAAGCGTCTGGTTCAGCGGGCGAAGGAGAAGGAGATTCTGATTGACGCCACGCAGGGGCGCAGGACCAAGAGTGTGATCGCCACCGATACGCAGTATATTATTTTATCTGCCCTGCAGCCGGAGACACTGGCGGGGAGATGCCAGGGCCGTGAGGCGGGAAGAGAGGTAGGAGTTTGAGAGATACAGGATTTCTTGTCGTGCTCTCCGGTTTTGCCGGCTCGGGCAAGGGGACTATTATGAAGGAGCTTCTGGCGCGTTATCCGGAGGAATACGCCTTGTCGGTTTCCACCACGACCAGACAACCGCGTCCCGGTGAAGCGGAGGGAAGAGAGTATTTTTTTAAGACGACGAAAGAGTTTGAACAGATGATAGCGGAGGATGCTTTGCTTGAGTATGCCCGCTATGTAGATAATTATTACGGTACTCCGCGCGCCTATGTGGAGGAGCAGCTGCAGAGCAGCAGGAATGTGATTCTGGAGATTGAGATTCAGGGGGCGCTTCTGATTAAGGAGAAGTTTCCCGATACACTGCTCCTGTTTGTCACCCCTCCTTCCGCGGCGGTCTTAAGAGACCGGCTGGTGGGACGGGGGACGGAGACGCCGGAGGTGGTGCATTCCCGCCTGTCCCGCGCGATCGAGGAGGCGGACGGCTGCGAGGCGTATGATTACCTGGTCATCAATGATGATCTGGATACCTGTGTGGAGGATGTGCACCGGATTATCTGCAGTGAGCGGAACCGTATGCGGCATCGCCTGAGTGAGATAGAAAAGATTAAACATGATTTAAAGCAATTAGTGAAGGGAGAACAGCTATGATACACCCGTCTTATGTAGAATTGATGGAGGTTGTGAATGAGAATTCGGATAATATCGGTGAAATGCCGGTAGTCAACAGCCGTTACTCAATCGTGATTGCGGCGGCAAAGCGCGCCCGCCAGATTATTGCGGGAGCGGAGCCGTTTGTGGCAAATGCGGAGAATAAAAAGCCGCTTTCCATTGCGGTGGAGGAACTCTATAATCAGGATGTGAAGATTCTCGGGGAGGATGACGTCGAGGGAGAGGTGTAACGTCACAGTGAGTATGAAAGTATTATTTATCTCTCTCGGCTGCGATAAGAATCGTGTCGACTCCGAATATATGGTCGGAAAGCTTTCGAAACATCAGTTTGAGATGACAGATGATGAGGCGGAGGCGGATGTGATTGTGATCAATACCTGCTGTTTTATCAATGACGCGAAGGAGGAGAGCATCCAGACGATTCTGGAGATGGCTGCCTATCGTACGGCGGGATCCTGTATGGCGCTGATTGTCTGCGGCTGTCTCGCGGAACGTTACCGGCAGGAGATTCTCACGGAAATTCCGGAGGTGGACGCGGTGTTGGGCACGAATTCCACGGAGCATATTCTGCTTGCAGTGGAAAAGGTTTTGTCCGGAACAAAATACGAGGCTTTTGAACCGCTCGGACATCTGGAAAAGCATCTGATACCCCGCATCGTTTCGACCGGCGGACATTATGCCCATTTAAAGATTGCCGAGGGATGCGATAAGCGCTGCACCTACTGCATCATTCCATCCATACGTGGATCCTACCGCAGTGTGCCGATGGAAGAACTTCTGGCGGAGGCCCGGTCTCTGGCGGAGCAGGGGGTGAAGGAGCTGATCCTCGTTGCGCAGGAGACGACTCTCTACGGTCTTGACCTGTATGGTAGAAAGTCGCTGCATCTTTTGCTGAATGAATTAAATAAGATACCGGGGATTTACTGGATCCGTCTGATGTATTGTTATCCGGAAGAGATTTATGATGAGCTGATCGATGCGATCCGGGACAATGAAAAGGTCTGTCACTATATTGATATGCCGATCCAGCATATCAGTACACAGGTCTTAAAGCGGATGGGGCGGCGCACGGACAGGGAGACTCTGACGGAAAAGATTTCTGCCTTGCGTGCGGCGATTCCGGATATTGCACTTCGAACTACCTTAATCTGCGGATTTCCGGGCGAGACGGAGGAGCAGCATGAGGAGCTGATGGAGTTCGTAAATGAGACGGAGTTTGACCGTCTCGGTGCGTTTACCTACTCCCAGGAGGAAGACACGCCTGCCGCCGCGTTTCCGGATCAGATTCCGGAGGAGCAGAAAAAGGAATGGCAGGCTGATGTGATGGAGCTGCAGGAGGATGTGATCCTCGATAAAAACGGCGATATGATCGGCCGCGAGCTGGATATTATGATAGAGGGCAGGGTGGCGGATGAGGATGCCTGTGTGGGCAGAAGCTACCGGGACGCGCCGGACATTGACGGTTATGTATTTGTCCATACTGATGAGGAGCTTGTCTCCGGTGATTTTGCGAGAGTGAAGATCACCGGGGCTTACGAATATGACCTGATCGGGGAGCTGATCATGTGATGATACCAGGGTCAAGAGAAATGAGAAAGGAATGAGTTAGTATGAATCTGCCGAATAAACTGACCATGTTTCGCGTAATACTGATTCCGTTTTTTGTGTTTTTTCTGCTGACGGATATCGGGCTTGGGGCAGCCGCCCCGGTTCTGGCGCTTGTCATTTTTATCGTGGCAAGTCTGACCGACCTGTTAGATGGAAAAATTGCCCGGAAATATAACCTGGTCACAAATTTCGGAAAGTTTATGGATCCGCTGGCGGATAAGTTGCTGGTCTGTTCCGCGCTGATCTGTCTGATTGAGCTTGAAAAAGTGCCGTCCTGGATTGTGATTATCATCATTGCCAGAGAGTTTATCATCAGTGGTTTCCGACTGATTGCGGCGGAGCATCAGATCGTGATTGCGGCGAGCATGTGGGGCAAGTTCAAGACTACATTTCAGATGGCGGCGATTATTCTGCTGATCTTAAATTGTGCCTGGTCGCTTCCCGTCGGGGGCGTGGATGTGATTTATGTCCTGGGTCAGATTGTCCTGTATGCGGCGCTGGTTCTGACCATCGTATCTCTGGTGGATTATCTGATGAAGAATAAAGGCGTACTGAAGGAGTAGGATTAGATCCGGGCATTGGCATGGATTGCCGGAAAAAAATCTGCACCGGGAGATATTTTGATATGAGAATTATCGCAGGAACGGCCCGCAGCATACCGCTGAAGACCGTGAAAGGGATGAATACACGCCCGACCACAGACCGCATCCGGGA
>JAJBTR010000259.1 GCA_020860745.1 Lachnospiraceae bacterium
CATCACATCCGGCATATCGGCTTTCATCAGAATTATGTGCCAGATCCGCCAGCTTAACCGCTTTTGCCACCGGATTTGTACGGATTTTTCTTATATAATCAAAATAATCTGTTTGGAGATCATGTGTCAGTAGACGAAGCGCATCGATGACTTCTCTCGGAAAATCTTTTTCCAGATCTTCAAAAGTGATCGGCGTATCTTCTACCACATCGTGAAGCAGGGCTGTACAGGTAGTGACCTCATCTTTCATCTGTTCTGCCAGGTGGAGCGGATGAAAGATATACGGAATATTGCAAGAATCGTACTGCCCGGCGTGTGCATCATATGCAAGGCGCAAGGCTTTGTTTGTCAATGGTGTATAAAGCATAAATTTCCTCCTGGATTTTCCCATGGGTATTTGCCTTAATTATACCAATCAGAAAGAGCTGCTTCAATCCGTAAATTCAAAAGGGATGAGGTAACGGTCTGGACGGGTATCGAATTATATGAAAAAAATTGGAGTAAAAATCTTAACATAAAAAACAGAACGAGGATGAGGATAATATGGAAACACATGCAGAAGATATTTTATACACCGTCACAGAAGACGGAGAGGGCGGCGGACACCTCTTCGGCGCGGTAGTCGAGACGCACCATGTCTCCGGCAGCTACTCCTATTACAGCAACAAGACCGGGAAAACGATTATCCCCCTGGGCGGGTCAGAGAATACTTATAGCTATCACGCGTACAGCGACGAGTTTGACCACAGCGAGCACAGGTATACACATCTGATTGCGAAATAGTTTACACTACTGAGGCGGTGAATCACCGCCTCCTGCCTGTTCTGTTTTCTATGCTTCCACTTCTTCCTTTTTGCTGATTTCAATGGCTGCTTTTCCTTCTTCTGTATCATCCAGATAATGATCAACGCTTCCATTTACAATCCGCACAGATCCATAACAGGCTGCAATGGTAATCAGCAATATCAGGAACCCGGCTCCCACAGCAAGGCTCTGAAGAGCACTTGTTCCAACCTGCTGTAATACAAACAGGCATACCAGTGTCAGGCCGCCTGTCAGACATCCCCAGAATAATTTTAACGGGATCGGTGCTTCCTTTGCCCGGCTGTTTTTTGTCGTAAGTGAAGATACGATTCCGGTAAGAGCATCCGTCATTGTAATAAATCCGATCAACACAGCCACCAGGGTGAGAATCACCGTAATGCTTCCCAATGGCATCTCATTCAGGAGTGCAAAGTTGGCAACCGGAACTCCCCATTCTGCGATTGCTGCCTGGATTTGTCCGCCGTTTTCCAGATCCAGCCAGATGGCATTGCCTCCCCACAGGGAGAACCAGATTAAAATAAAGGCAGACGGCACCATCCAGTTGATAACGATGAATTGACGAATGGTACGTCCTTTTGCGATTTTTGCATAGAACATGCCGGCAATCGGCGAGAATGCCAGTGTCCAGATATAGTAGTAAGCGGTATTATAATTGGAAAAATTATCGTTTGTCCCCAGAAAATCTCCGTTAAACATGGCGCTGGGAAAGATGCGGATCGTCTCTCCGATACTTCCGACAATCAGCTCCAGAAGATTTTTCGTCGGGCCTGCAAATAAGAGAAACAGGATCAGAGCAATATATATGTAGGTATTCACATTACTGATCACTGCCATTCCCTTCTTTACGCCCCTAGCAGAAGAAAAGGTAAAGACCAGTGTGACCAGGACGACAATGATCACATATAGCTTATTGGTAATCTCAATTCCCGTTACATAGGAAAGTCCGGTTGAGAACTGCATGGTTCCGAGTCCAAAGCAGGTAACGGTTCCGCAGATTAGAGTAATGCTGGAAATAATATCAATTAATGTCCCCTGCCATCCAAAGATCTTATTTTTCAGAAGCGGATACAGTGCGGTGCTCGGGCGGAATGGAAGTCCTTTATTCATGGACAGGTATACGACAATAATCCCCCAGAAAATCTGCAGCGCATAATAAAGTACGGACCAGTGTAAGGTGGACTGCGCCACGGCAGCGAGCGCAGCGTGATTTGTTCCGGCCTCCAGTTCCAGATAGGCCGGAGGATTAAAGAAATATCCCAGCGGTTCGGAAACGGCATAAAACATCATGGCGATTCCGATACTGGAACAGATGGCCATTGCAATCCAGGTAAATATCCCATATTCCGGTTTGGCATCCGGCCCGCCGATAATCTTTTTCCCAAAATCCGGATGTATGATCATATAGATCAGCAGAACTCCGGTTATAACCGCAACGAGCAGAATCAGCCAGTTAAAGTTTAAGAGAACAGCATCCAGAAGCGTCGTACAAAACGTACAGAATGCATCTCTGAAAAAAATACCAAACGCAAACAAAATAGCGAGAACAATTGCAACCGGAACAAATATCTTTTTGTTGAGCCGGACTTTTGTGTTATGATCCATAAAGTAACTCCTTTTTTCTTCCATATCCTTATATGCTGGTGTGCCGCTTCTTAATTACATATACATTCTGCACTGCACAAAATGTGTATGGTTAATTAGAAAACGCCGCGCTAGTGTGTATCTTCGCCAAGAACTGCAGTCCGGATCCCTGATTCTGTAAAAATCGCTGCAATTTCATGCAATTGCTCATCAGAAGGTGGTTCAAACGTTTCCTGATCTGCACCCAGACTTTTATACTTTGCCACACCCAGCTCATGATAGGGAAGCAGGGTTGCAAAGGTAAACTTTCTTTCCGCGAGATATGTTCTGGTTTTTTCTATGATTTCCGGAGTATCATTGATTCCGTGTATCAGCGGCCTCCGGATCCACACTTTTTTCCGGAGTTCCGGATTCTCTGCCAGTACATCCAGATTTGCAAGGATGCGTTGATTCGAGATACCTGTATATTTTTTGTGAACCGAATCGTCGATACTTTTCATATCAAACAGGATATAGTCCGCATTTTTGGCCAGCTCAAGAAATAACGCTTTCTCACAATAACCACAGGTATCCAGGGCGACATTGATCTGATGTTCTTTGGCCATCTGGATCAGTTCTTTTGTAAATTCCGGCTGTGTGGTACATTCTCCGCCGCTGATGGTAAGCCCTCCGCCGGTCTCGTCATAATAACTCTTTTCCTTTAATACTTCCTCAAAAACTTCTTCCGCAGACATTTCCTTTGCTGCAGTGTGAAGTGCTTCCACATAACAGACGTTTGTACATTGAAAGCAGCGGATACAGAGGTCCTGCGCGATCTTTAAGCCCTCTTCCGTAAAAGAAAGCGCATGAGCCGGGCATGTCTTCACACAATTCCCATCCCCGATACATTTTTGCGAACTGTACATTAATTGATTGTGATATCCGATCAATTCCGGATTGTGGCACCAACGGCATTTCAGCGGACAACCCTTTAAAAATACAGAGGTTCGAATTCCGGGCCCGTCCGCCGTGCTGAATTTCTGAATGCCACCTACAAGTGTTTTTATAGACATATATTCTCCTGCCTGTTTATGCCAGGTGCGCTGTCCGAGAAATGATCACATCCTGTACTTCACGATCTAACTCCGTGAAATATGCCAGATAACCTGCCACACGTACCACCAGGTCTCTGTAATCTTCCGGCGTTTCCTGTGCTTTTCTCAAGGTTGCATCATCTACAACATTAATCTGCAGATGATATCCGCCCTGTTTGCAGAAGCCCTTTACCACGCCTTCCATGATCCTGATTCCATTTTCTCCGGCAACCCCATGCGGATCAAACCGGGTATTGTACAGGCATCCGCCATGAAAATGCTGATTCGGCAGATGGGCAACAGAATTTGCAGCCACTGTCGGACCGTTGACATCACGTCCCATCGTCGGGGAAGCATTATCACTCAATGGCGCAAACGCCTTTCTCCCGTCAGGGGTTGCACCTACGCATCTCCCGAGAGGAACATTGTGCGTCTGTGACTGATTGCCCAGTGCAAATCTTCCGTTATTATGTCTTCCATCCGGTTTGAGACTTCCTCTTTCCCAGAATCCCTCCAGGAAATGATTGATGTATTCATCGGCCTCCGAATTGTCATTGCCGAATTTCGGCGGGCGATTGATGAGATACTGCCGCATCGTTTCGCCCTCGATTCCTTCAAAATTACTGTCGCACAATGCAATCAATTCAGCCATCGTCATTTTTTTATCAACGAAAACGGCGTATTTAATAGCCATCATACTGTCCGCGATCGTTGACGGCGCTGTGATGAACACATTGGTAAATGGCTTATAACAGCCGCCCTCCTGCAGGGATTCCCCGTTTTCAATACATCCTCCGATCAGGCTGGACTGATAAATTGTCGGAAGATATGTTGCCTGAATGGAATTCGTAATACGGTAGGCTCTCATATGCAGATCCCAGAAATAATCACATTGCTTTTCAAAGGCTTCCATCACATCTTCGATGCGTTTCCACGCAGACGGCTCACCCGTTTTCAGTCCCAGCTGTTTCCCGGTCAGCGGATCCCTTCCATTGTGCAGAGTGACTTCAAGTATCTTGGGGAAATTAATATTTCCGCCGGTTGCACTGCCGTCTGCAATGCCGGTTCCCGGCTTCGGTTCTACACATCCGGTGATCACCCAGTCTCTGGCTTCTTCCAACGTCGCGCCCTGTTCGATGACAATCTTCTGGGCTGTAACATCATTGTAAAATGCCGGGTTTCCGATTCCCTGCTGGTTCATCCAGATGGCTTTATGCCAGATGGATTCCGGTGTTTTTGGAGAAACCCTGAGTGCTACAGGCTGAGCGATTCGAAGGTCATTCGCAACGTCTAAAATAATATCCGTCAGTTCATTGCATGCGTCGTTCCCTTCCGGATCAACGCCTCCGATGGAAAGAATCTGCCAGGTCGGATAACCGGCATCTGCCTGACTGTAATATTCGTCATTCATGTAAAATACAGTCGTTGATTTGATAAACAGACAACTGATCAGCTCAATGGCCCGGTCTCTGTCAATGCGGCCGGCTTTCAGGTCATTTCTGTAATATTCTATGAAATTCTGGTCCATACGGCCCAGAGATGTCGAATAAGAAGAGGCCTCTACGTTGCAGATTACCTGCGTCATCCACTGGAACTGAATCGCTTCATAGAATGTATCCGGTGAAAATTCCGGCACTTTGCGGCAGATACGGGCCAGTTCAAGAAGCTCTTCTTTCCGGTTGATGTCTCCGCATGTATCTGCCTGCCTCTCTGCTTCATCGGCACAGCGATGTGAATAGCGGATCACAGCCTTTAAAACGATCATTACCGCTTTCCAGAACTGCACTTTTTTCTGTTTGTCCAATGTCAGTCCCTCTTCAAGAGCCTGATCAATATTTGCCTGACAACGGCCGATCATTCCGGAAAATCCTTCGTGGAAAAGCTTCAGATAATTCGGAGTTACCGCAGAGGAGCAGACTCCTTTTCCGCCGGATTTAAAGACTCCTGCAGCTTCACATTCTTTATAGTATTCCGGGAAAGCATCCATCGCAAGATCTTCGGTTGATTTTCCGTCCCAGTAATCAAAGCATTCCAGAACCTTTTCGACATCTTCAGGACTGATATCCATCGGATCGCTTTTTCGCTTGCTCATGTGCGGAAGTTCATCCCGCATCCACATCTTTGTAGAATTGTACTCCGGAAAAATAGCTGCTGAGCGAAGCTTTTCTGACAGCGAGCCGGCAAGAAGATCCCCATCTCTGATCACAACCGCTTTGTGGTCTAACACATACTCCAGCACATGTGCACGGTGAAGATAAATGGGTTCCCCTGCGTATTTTTTATAGGCTTCCGTAGCTAAGAGAACTCTCTCTGCACTCAATCCCGGAGTCACCCCAAGCAGTTCCTTTTTTAATTTTGTGATCCGTTCATTCATTATGGTTATGATCCTCCTTTCAGACGTATACTTGATTTCCCTGAATGTTATTATATCATGCAATGGTTAGCTCTGCACAGAAAATTTTGTGAATATTGGTGCCCCACTTGTTATGACTGCATTTCGACGCAAATCCCCATTAATTTTTTGTAAGGAAATTTTAACAAAAAAGAGCATCGGACTGATCGATTGATTTACGCCGGTTGCACAATCCCGGAAGGAAGACTATAATAAGGAAATATTTATAGAAAAAAAGTAAGGTGAGCAGTATGGAGTATTTCTGGTACATTATTGCGGCGGCAGGCGCCGGCGTCGGCACCGGCCTGGCCGGTCTGTCCGCGGCGACCGTCATGGTTCCGATTCTGATTGTGCTCTGCCCCTCGTTTCAGGGGGAATACGGTGCATATCAGGCGACGGCCATTGCGCTGGCGTCCGATATTCTCGGCTCTGCCGTGACGACCTCGGTCTATGCGAAAAATAAGAGGATTGATTTAAGGCATGGCTGGGTTATGCTGGCCTGTGTTGTCGCTCTCAGCACAGTGGGAAGCTACGTCGCATTCCTTGCGGGGAATGTGGTACTGGGAGGGTTTACCCTTATCCTTACTTTTTGTATCGGTATCCGGTTTCTGGTGAAGCCTGACACCTCGAAGCCGGGAGCGGATCTCTCCCGCGTGCGCCTGGGAGCAAAGGAGATTGCGATATCATTGTTTTTCGGCCTTACCATCGGCTTTGGCACGGGATTTGTGGGAACCGGCGGCGGAATGATGATGCTGGTGGTCTTTACTGCGTTTCTGGGATATGAGCTGAAGACTGCGGTAGGTACCAGCACCTTTATTATGACGTTCACGGCTCTGATCGGCTTTGTCAGCCATGCGCTGATTCATCCTGCCATTGTCCTGGAGCGCTGGAATGTGCTGATTATCTGCATTGTCACTGCGACGGCGGCGTCTCTGATATCCGCCCAGTTTGCCAATCGTGTGGAAAATAAAACCGTGGGCAGAGTCACGGGCGTGATACTGACCGGTCTGGGGGCAGCCATGATCTATCTCAATTATTTTCGGTGAGTGAAGCTCTTTATGGAAAAAATTTTATGGAAAATGTAAATTGTGCCGGGCAGAGAAGTGTGTTAAGATTTTCTTTGAACCCGTCGCGTTTTTTGAACTT
>JAJBTR010000005.1 GCA_020860745.1 Lachnospiraceae bacterium
AATTCCGCTGCCCTGCTTTCCGTTGGCTCACTGCTTGTCTCTTGTTTAAAGAAAAACCAGACTTTATTTTTGTTCCTGTTCTGCGGCGTACTGGCAGAAATCGCTTTTTCTGTTGTGATTTCGGAACGTATGTATGACATAGGCGCATCAAGCGGTATCTTTGCACTTATCGCGTGTCTGATTGTATGTAAACTTCGCTTTCCTGAGGAATTCCGTTTTGTATGGCACAGACCCGATGTTATTATTATAGGTATCTATTTTATATTTGCAAACACCAGTATCACGGCATTCCTGGTTCATGCTTTCGGGTTTGTTTTCGGCATTCTGGTAAGCTTTATTCTGGTATTAACCGAGCAAATCAGGATACAATGAGCGCAAGCGACGCATTTATCACTTAGCGAAGTGTTTTTGAGCTTAGTGATAAAGCGTGCAAAGTTGAAGAATGCACTGGTGCATTCGGCGAGCGGCGAAATGCGATCATGTGCCGTTTTCGCACATGATATCATGAGCGTAGACAAAGAGCACTGCAAAATCAATGGAATCAAACAGGCGGGCGCTGCCTACGCCGGCATAATCTTCTGTCATGCTTTACTTCCTTCCAGCCATTTCCTGACAGCCTCCTCCTTTTTAATCTGATATCTTATCTTTCCTGCGCAACAGTTTCCATAGTTTCAAAAAAGCGAAACCTATTGTCAGGATTCCGATTGTACAAAACAAATAGGTCAATGGTGAATGTTTCTTACACATAATTTCCCTCCTTAATAGAAAATATTAATTTTGATGTTTCCGAAACCGCTCCGGGTACAGAAGCAGTGAAACAAAAAACCCCGCATACCGCAAATAGAACCGGATATTTCTCACCCCCTTTGTATTGGTGATGGAAAGAGCCAGATTCAAAAGAGGCATTTTAGGATCATAAACCAGATACCTCATCTTCCATGTGGTCGGACCGAACTTGCTCTTAAACCGGTACAGGTTCTTAAAGTCATATCCGAAATCCATATTCTGGTAAATGGCGTACATCAGCCTTTCCACCCGGTTTGTGTCCGGCTTTGTAACATCAATCCCCGCAAGTGGGGCAATGTTCAGGCTCACTTCCTCCACGCCGTCCTCTTTCATCTTCATAGCCGCTGAGATAATCGCGTGCTCCATCGCTCCGGTCAGACCATCCGGCCTGCGGTACATCACATCAACACAGTACCCTCTGCCCCTGTGATACGGAAGAAAGGATAAAACCGTCTGCAGCTGTCCCTCGGAATCTCTGGTTATAAAATACCGCCTGCCGTAAGGCTCTTCAAAATGCAGATCTCCAACGGAATACGTAAGCCTCAGCCTTTTACCTTCATACCACTGCTCCTCTAATCCGGCAATCTCATGCTCCAGAGAAAAATTTCTTGTATCCTCCGGAGAATATTCCTCCAGAGTGACTCCCGCCCGGTTCAGCTTCGCTGTGTTTCTCCGCAGAGCACCTTTTTTCCCGCCGGAGAGGGAATAACTCCCCATGTCCAGAATTGCCTCTTCCCCGTACTTCAGGACACGATAACCTTTCGTCCGCAGCTGGTCGGCGACATCGGCGCTGACAGAATTAAACACCGGACGGTATCCATTCTCTCTGCAAAAGGCAAGATATTCATCCAGAAGAATGCCTGTATCTTCCGGTCGACAGGCCGGGTCGCCCTGGCTCATGGCTTTTCTCCGAGAAAGCGTATACGGGATCACGCCGCAGACCTCCGACCCGAAAAAGAAACTATTCTCACCGTTCAGGCACAGGCAGTGCTGGGAATCATTGCCAAACCTGCGGATGATCCGGTAAGCCTGTTCACGCACATCCGTCCGGGATTCTTCACTCATATATAACTCACATCCTCTGTCGCGTATCGGAAACGAAAGGTTCAATCTGACACCACCTCACTGATTTGCTCCTCGAAAAACTCAAGGATGTAGCGCACCGACAATTCATTCTGCTCCTGCCAGGAAATCGTGGCTTTCCCGTCGCGGTTCGAGAGGGAATCATACGCTGCAAACCCCTGATGATTAGCACCCTTGATTATGACAGTAGCTGAGTCTTCCGGCAAATTGTGATTAAAATTCGGCATTCTGTCATTATCCATAATGCCATCATTTTCCGCGACAATCCGGATCGCGGAGATATCCAGCCCCGACAAATCAGCAGAAGCATATGTCGCCAGAAATGCCGCCCCGATGACCTGATCCGGCCGGGCGGCAGCAATCCGGCTGACGGGCACTCCGCCCAGAGAATGACCGATCAGAATCCACTTTTCTATTTCCGGATGAGACTCCATGATTTCCATTCCATGTTTTACTCCGAAAGCGCTCATCTGAAACGGCTGCTTCGGGATGACCACGGGATAACTTCCCCTGTGCAGCAGATACGCGATATAAGCGTATGCCGGCTCATCTGTCTGAGCACCTGTAAAAATAAGAAAACCGATCTTTTTATCGCCATGGAACCAGTAATCTCTATCGATCATATCCATTTTGTCAGCAATTTCCTGCGCCTCCGGGAACGCCTTATTGTAATAAAATAAAACAATCAGAATAAATACAGCGAGTATTCCGATTATGATAAGAAATACCGTCATTTGAATTTCCTCCCCGAAATAGTCCGACAACCTGTTGTGTAAACATTATAACTTTATGCATAACAGCCATCAACCATCAATAATTTTTGAACTGTCGGATGATTTATGAAAGGATACAAAATGAACAGACAGCACCCATCGGTACTTGACTTCCTCCATGGGTGCTGCCTGTTCATGACAACTGGCCTATTGCTCAAACTGCGCGTTATACAGCTCCGCATAGAAGCCGTTCTGCCTCAGTAATTCCTCATGATTGCCCTGCTCCACGATATCGCCGTCCCGCATGACCAGGATAACATCTGCATCACGTATGGTGGAAAGGCGATGTGCAATGACAAAGCTGGTCCTGCCCTCCATCAGGCGGTTCATCGCCTCCTGGATCAGCAGCTCCGTGCGGGTATCTACGCTCGATGTCGCCTCATCCAGAATCAGGATCGGGCGGTCCGCCAGTACTGCGCGCGCAATGGTAAGCAACTGCTTCTGTCCCTGGGAAATATTGTTGGCCTCCTCATTGATCTCCATGTCATATCCGCCGGGGAGCGTCCGGATAAATGCGTCTGCCCGTGCGGTCTTCGCCGCCTCGATGACCTCCTCATCCGTGGCCTCCGGCTTGCCGTAACGGATGTTTTCCATGATCGAACCGTTAAACAGCCAGGTATCCTGCAATACCATGCCAATGTTTTGCCGCAGATCGCGGCGGTTGAAGTCGCGGAGATCGTGACCGTCCACACGGATGGCTCCGGAATTCACATCATAGAAGCGCATCAGCAGTTTGACCATCGTGGTCTTCCCGGCTCCGGTAGGACCGACGATTGCCACGGTCTGACCCGGTTTTGCCTCGCTGGTAAAGTCATGGATGATGACCCTGTCCTCATGATAACCGAAGCTTACATGGTCAAATTCCACATCACCGGCCGCGGCCTCCAGTTGCACCGGATTCTCCACGGTCTGGCTCTCCTCCGACTCTTCCAGGAATTCAAAGATACGCTCTGACGCGGCCGCCATACTCTGGAACATGTTGGAAACCTGCGCCAGCTGTGTCATCGGCTGCGTGAACCGCTGCACATACTGGGTAAAGGAAACGATATCCCCGATCTGTATCGTGCCCGCGGCAGCCAGGACGCCGCCCACGATGACGACCGCCACATAACCGGCGTTGCTGATCATATTCATGACCGGCTGCATCAAACCGGAGAGAAACTGGCTCTTCCATGCGGACTGATACAGTCTTTCATTCATATCTTTAAACTCTTCCATGACTTTATCTTCACGGTCGAAAGCTTTGATAATATTCTGTCCGCTGAAGCTCTCCTCAATCTGACCATCGATCTGACCCAGATAATGCTGCTGCGCCTTGAAGTGCTTCTGGCTGAACCGTATGATAGTCACCACACAGATCAGGGACACCGGTAAAATAATGACCGTGATCAGCGTCATCAGCGGGCTTAAGGTCAGCATCATGATGATGACGCCCACCATCGTGGCCACGCTGGTGATCAGCTGACGTAAACTCTGGTTTAAACTCTGCCCCAGGGTATCCACATCGTTTGTGATCCTGGAGAGAACGTCTCCGGTCGCCTGAGAGTCAAAATATGCCATCGGCATACGGTTGATTTTCTCACTGATATCCTTCCGCAGGCTGTAACTGATCTTCTGGCTGATGCCTGACATAATCCAACCCTGCAGGAAATTGAAAATCGAGCTGGCAACATACAAAACCAGCAGAGTTATCAGTATTTTCCCGATCGCCCCGAAATCGATGCCGCCGGTACCCAGGGCCTTCGCCATAAACCCATTTGCCAGTTCCGTGGTTGCATTTCCTAAAAGTTTCGGTCCGTATACGTTAAAGATGGTACTGGCGACGGCAAACAGGAGCACCAGGATTACACCGATCCTGTAACGGCCCATGTAGTGGAACAGCTTCCCGATGCTGCCCCAGAAATTTGTTGCTTTATCCTGTGACTGATTATTTCTTCTCATCGGCATTACAAAGCACCTCCATTCAATGCGAGCTCCTGATCACTCAGCTGGCTCCTTGCAATCTCCCGGTAGGTTTCGCAGCTCTTCATCAGCTCCTCATGCGTCCCTTTGCCGACGATCCTGCCTTCGTTCATGACAAGAATCTCATCTGCATAGAGGACAGTGGAAATTCGCTGTGCGACAATCAGCACGGTAGCGCCCGCAGATTTCTTTGCCAGCTCCTTTCGAAGCGCCACATCTGTCTTGTAATCCAACGCGGAAAAGCTGTCGTCAAAAATCAGGATCTGCGCGTTCTTTGCCAGTGCCCGAGCGATGGAAAGCCGCTGCTTCTGACCGCCGGAAACGTTCGTTCCTCCCTGAGCAATCTCACTCTGGTAACGGTCATTTTTCTGGTCAATAAACTCTGTCGCCTGTGCGGTAGCCGCCGCTTCTTCCATTATGGAGTCCGTGACGCTGTCGCCAGAATATTTGATATTGGATTCAATCGTTCCGGAGAACAGGAATCCTTTCTGCGGAACCAGCCCAATCTGCTCGCGAAGCTTCCTCTGGCTGAGCTCGCGGATATCCACGCCGTCCAACTGAATCGACCCTTCCGTCACATCGTAAAACCGCGGGATCAGATTGATCAAGGTAGATTTTCCGCAGCCGGTGCTGCCGATGATCGCCGTGGTCGTTCCCGGTTTCGCTGTAAAATCAATATCCTTAAGAACCGGGTCCGATGCACCGGGATATGCGAACGTGACATGGTCAAAGGTAAGCTCACCCTTAAACTTCCGCTCCTCATAATCCGATGCAGCTTCGCCATCACGAATTTCACTTTCTGTTTTGATCACCTCATCCACACGGTTCGCCGCCACGGCTGTCCTCGGCATCATGATGGAGATCATCTCAATCATCATAAATGCCATGATGATCTGCAGCGCGTAGGTCATAAACGCCACCAGGTCGCCCACCTGCATCAGGCCGTCGTCCATGCCTTTGGCACCAAACCAGATGATCAGCAGGTTAACGCCATTCATCACAAACATCATGCACGGCATCATAAAGCTCATGACACGGTTCGTAAACAGCTGTACACGCATCAGTGAATCATTCGCCCGGTCAAACCGCTGTTCTTCATACTTTTCTCTTCCAAACGCCCGAATCACCGGTACACCGTCCAGAATCTCCCTTGATACCAGGTTGACCCGGTCAATCAGTTTCTGTATAATCTTAAACTTCGGCATGGCAATGACCACCAGACCAACGATCAGGCCGGTCATTGCCAGTGCAGCCACCACAATAATCCACGCCAGACCGGTGTGGGAGCTTAATACTTTGACGATACCGCCGATGGCAAGAATCGGAGCGAAAAGAACGATCCTCAGCAAAATCACCGTGGTCATCTGTACCTGCTGGATATCATTGGTGCAGCGCGTGATCAGGGAAGCGGCGCTGAAACGGTCCACCTCACTGTTGCTGAAAGAAAGCACCTTGCCGAATACCTGCTCACGCAGGCTTTTTGCAACCTTCGCCGTCGTCACACTGGCAAAGTAGCAGGCAAGAATGGCTGCCACACTCATCAGGACTGTCATGAGGATCATCCGTCTTCCGATCCGATAAAGATACTGCCTCTGGATCTGATCCGTGTCCACACCGATCTTTTCATATTCCGCACTGACTTCCTGAATCGCAACGGAAGAAAAGATTAACTCTCCGGAATCACCATACTGTCCGGCCATCTCATCCGCCATCGAAAGAAGCGTATCGCTGTCAAGCGTCCCCGCCGCCTGCATCGTCTGCAGCAGGGAGAGCATGTTTACTGTTACCTCACCGTCTTCGTCTTCCGAAATGTCAGGCTCCAATCCCATCATGGCTCCCAATTCCTCCAGTGACATATCACTGAGACTTCCCTCTTCCATAGAGAGCTGTTCTTCCATCATTTCTTTGAAACTGTCCTCCGAGAGGGCCGAGAGTTGATATACCAGAACCATGGGGGTCTGCAGCGCATCAGAGACCTCTTCCGTATCATTGATCTCTTCATCCAGATACCAGATGCCACCCTCCAGGGTATAGGCCTCTTCTACGGTTTCCTGTGCATCCTCATCCATAAACATCATCAGATATTCCATGGTTTCCTCACCGATCTGAACTGCAGCGGTATCCTCTATGCCGCCCTGCTCAATGCCGACGTCCACGATATCGCTTGTATACGAAGGCAGCGACAGGGTACAATACGCCTGAACGATCAGCAGGCAGACGATAATCAGGACTGCCGGGATGTGATGCCTCAGGTTTTTTACCAGATTTATCATTGTTGAACTCCTTTCCCACCGATGCGCAAAAACTTCTAATAAGCGCCGGTTGATTTTTATACTGTTGTGTATTATAATTCATGCGTAATCAATTTCAATTACCAGTATTATGG